>NZ_JAYMZS010000005.1:0-174490 GCF_035828755.1 Amycolatopsis sp. H20-H5
ACAGCTACCAGGTCAAGAAACACAACGAGCCGGCCAGTATCCGCCATCAGAACCCGGCCACGATCACGATCCGCAGGCTGACACCCAGACCAGCAGCATGATCAAATTAGGCTACGTGGCATTGGGTCCTAGCCGGGAAAGTCCTTCCCGCGATGACAATGCCGGAAGTTCGTTCTCCGCTTCCCCGTGAGTGCGCCCGATGGAAATGCGAACTTCGGTGTCCACGTTGTTGACACCAATCAAGGTGATAAATACAGTTCGTAAACAGTAAACGTCCGCTACTGAAAATAGCGTCAAAATATTTGTCTCCGTATGTGCCTCCTACATTCTCGCGAGGGGTTATGAAGACGATTTCCGAGAGTGTTCTCGTGGCGCCGGCCCAGAACTGTGACTCACTGGCCGGCGCTTCGCTGGCCACCCTGCTGGGGCAGTGGGCGCGGCGACTCGGCGACGAGATCGCGCTGACGTTCCTTGACTATCGGACCACCAGCGACGGTCGCGCTGTCAACCTCACCTGGCGCGAACTCGACGACCGGGTGAGTGCCACCGCGCTGCGTGCCGCGGAACTCGCTTCACCGGGTGAGCGCGCGGCGATCGTGGCCGGGCAGTCCGTCGACTACGTGGTCGCCTTCCTCGGTGCGATCCGTGCCGGACTCGTCGCGGTGCCGCTGTTCGCCCCGACGCTGCCAGGGCATTCCGGACGGCTCGCCGCCACCCTCGCCGACTGCGCGCCCCAGGTCGTCCTCACCACTTCTGCCATACAGGACGAGGTCGCCGATTTTCTTGTCGGGCAAGGGATCGAGGTGCCCTCGGTGCTTCCGGTCGACTCGTTGACGCCTGTCGACGGCGCTGAGCGCGCATGGCACCGGCCGGAGCCCGACGAGCTGGCCTACCTGCAGTACACCTCGGGCTCCACCCGCTCGCCGGCCGGCGTGCTGCTCACCCACCACAACGTACTGGCCAACGCGCGCCAGGCCTGTGGTGCGTACGGCGTCCAGAGCGGCACGACGTCGACCGTCAGCTGGCTGCCGCTTTTCCACGACATGGGCCTGATCCTGGGCATCGGCGCGCCCATGTTCTGTGGGGTTGCCTCGGTGCTGATGGACCCGATCGCCTTCCTGGAGCGGCCGGGGCGGTGGCTGCGGGCGCTTTCCGCTAGTCCCGGTGCGATCAGCGCGGCTCCCAACTTCGCCTACGCCTACAGCGCTTCCCGGGTCACGGAGGACGAGAAGAGCTATCTGGAGCTGAGCCGGGTCGTGTCGCTGATCAATGGCAGCGAGCCGGTGCTCCCGGCCACCATCGCCCGGTTCCAGGAAGCATTCGGCGACTGCGGTCTCCGGCCGGAAGTCCACCGCGCCTCCTACGGGCTTGCCGAGGCCACCGTGCTGGTTTCCGTCACCGACGAGGGTTCGCCGTCGCGGCAGGTCAGGTTCGACCGGGACCGGCTGGCCTCGGGCGCGGCGGTGCCCCCCGCCGGGCCGTCGGCGGCCGTCACCACCCTCGTCTCCTGCGGCCGCCCGGTCGGCCAGCGAATCCTGGTCGTCAACCCGGCCACCGGTGTCCCGCTGCCTGACGGCGCGGTCGGCGAGATCTGGGTGAGCGGACCTAACGTCGGGCAGGGCTACTGGCGTCGGCCCGAGCTCTCCGCGGCGACGTTCGGGCTGGCTTCCGGCGGCTGGCTGGCCACTGGCGACCTGGGTGTCCTTTTCGAGGAAGAGCTCTACATGACCGGCAGGTTGAAGGACCTCGTCATCGTGGACGGGCGCAACCACTACCCGCAGGACATCGAGCAGACGGTGGAGGCCGATCCCTCGGTCCGCCCGCACTCGGCGGCGGCCTTCGCCGTGCAACTGGACAACGGGGAAGCGCCTGTCGTCGTGCTCGAACTGGCCAGACAGGCCGCAGTCGATCTTCCGGCCGTCGTCAGGGCTCTGCGTGGGGTGGTCTCGATCGAGCACGGCCTGAAGCTGCACGACGTCGTCTTCCTGCCGCCGGGCACTGTCCCGCGCACCTCCAGCGGCAAGATCAGCCGCGCGTTGTGCCGTCAGTCCTATGTGGATGGCACGTTGACCGGGCGGAGGCTCGGGTGAGCAGCGGCACGGACGCGCACGCGGTGCGCGCCTGGCTCGTCGACCGGGTGTCGATGGCGACGGGGACCCCCGCCGCGGAGATCGACCCCGATCGTCCGTTCCAGGAGGCCGGACTGTCCTCACGGGACGTGCTGAGTCTCACGGGTGACCTCGGCGGTTTCGTCGGCAGGCCCCTGCCGGCGACGCTGGTGTGGCAGTACCCGACCATCACCGCGCTCGCCGCCGCGCTGTCCACCAGCGACGAAAACCGGATGGCCGCGCCGCAGCCGGTGGCGGGCGAGCCGGTGGCGGTCGTGGGCCTCGGCTGCCGGCTTCCGGGCGGGATCGAGTCACCGGCGCAGTTCTGGCGGTTCCTGGAGTCCGGCGGTGACGGTATCGGGGAGGTTCCGGCTGGCCGCTGGGAGTCCTTCGCCTCGCCAGCGGCGCTGGCGGGATTGCCCCGCCGAGGCGGGTTTCTCGACGATGTCGCCGGGTTCGACGCGGCCTTCTTCGGCATTACCCCCCGCGAAGCCGAGGCGATGGACCCGCAGCAGCGCATCCTGCTGGAGGTGACCTGGGCGGCGTTGGAGAACGCGGGAATCCCGCCGAAGTCCCTGCGCGGCACCAGGACCGGCGTGTTCGTCGGGCTTTCGGCCAGCGAGTACGGCTACCTGACCATGACCGACGTCGCCACCATCGACGCCTGGTCGGGGACCGGCGCCGCAGCGAGCATCGCCGCGAACCGGCTGTCCTACCTGCTCGACCTGCGCGGTCCGAGCCTGACGCTCGACACGGCTTGCTCCTCGTCGCTGGTTGCGGTGCATCAGGCGGTGCAGAGCCTGCGGCGGGGCGAGATCGACACCGCGCTCGTCGCCGGGGTCAACCTGATGCTGTCCCCTGGCATCACCGCGAACTTCCACCGGGCCGGGGTACTGGCCGCGGACGGGCACTGCAAACCGTTCGACGCCGGGGCCGACGGGATCGTTCGCGGCGAGGGCTGCGGCGTGCTCGTGCTCAAGTCGCTCAAGGCCGCGCGGCGCGACGCCGACCGGGTCATGGCGGTGATCCGGGGTAGCGCGGTCAACTCCGACGGCCGGTCCAACGGCATGATGGCCCCCAATCCGGACGCGCAGGCCGCGCTGCTGCGCGACGCCTATTCGGCGGCCGGGGTCGAACCGTCCTCAGTGGACTACGTGGAGGCGCACGGCACCGGCACGCCGCTCGGCGATCCCCTTGAGGCGGGTGCGCTGGGCGCGGTCCTCGGTGCCGGTCGGGAGGCCGTCCGGCCGCTGCTGATCGGTTCGGTCAAAAGCAACCTCGGCCATCTCGAGGGAGCCGCCGGGATCACCGGGCTGATCAAGGTGGTGCTGTCGCTGGTCCATCGCCGGCTGCCGCCGAGCCTGCACTACCGCACCCCGAATCCCCACGTCGACCTCGACGAGCTCGGCCTGCGGGTGGTCGCGGCGGGCACCGGCTGGCCCCGGTACTCGGGCACCGCGCGAGCCGGGGTGTCCGCCTTCGGGTTCGGCGGCACGAACGCCCATGTGGTGCTGGAAGAGTGGCCCGCCACGTCTTTCCCCCTGAGTCCCGGTGACACCGCCAAACCCGAGGTCTTCGCGCTGTCCGCGGGCTCGGCCACGGCCTTGCACGCCAGGGCGGGTCAGCTCGCGGACTGGTTGGATTCGCCCGCGGGTCGTGACATCCCGCTCCGTTGCGTCGCCCCGACCTTGGCGAACCGGCGCGAGCAGCTTCCGGTCCGGAGCGCGGTGGTCGCCTGCGGCCGTGACAAGCTGGTCGGAGCCCTGCGTGAACTCGGTCAGGGCCGCGGCGGTGCGGACGTCGTGAGCGGCCAAGCCGGTGCGCGCACGGACGTCGTGTTCGTCTTCTCGGGTTACGGATCGCAGTGGCCGGAGATGGGACGACGGCTGCTGCTGGACGAACCCGCCTTCCGTGCCGAGGTCGACGGCCTGGACCCGGTATTCCTTGCCGTGGCTGGGTTTTCCCTGCGCGAGGTCATCGCGGGCGAGCAGGAGCTGCCGGACCTCGGCGCCACGCAGCTGGCCTTGTTCGGTATGCAGATGGCGCTGGCGGGACTTTGGCGGGCACACGGGGTGGTGCCTGCCGCCCTGCTGGGGCACTCGATGGGCGAGGTCGCCATGGCCACCCTTTCGGGTGCTCTCGACTTCACCGACGGGCTGCGTGTCATGGTCACTCGCGCCCGGCTGCTCGCGGAGGTCGACGCGACCGGCGCTGGGGCGATGGCCGTGGTCGAACTGTCCCCGGCAGAGCTGGCCGAGCTCGAAGGCGAGTACCCGGGCATCACCGTGGCCGTCTACGCGTCTCCGACGCAGTGCACGGTCGGCGGCGAGGCGCGGCAGGTCGAGGCACTGGTCTCGCACGTGGAGAACCTGGGCAGGCTCGCCCGGCGGTTGCCGGTCGGCGGCGCCGGGCATTCCGCGGCGGTTGACGTCGTGCTGGACCGGTTCCGCGCCGAGCTCGCCGACCTCAAACCGGGTACGCCGGAGATTCCCTGCTACAGCAGCGTTCTCGAGGATCCCCGCGAGACGCCGACGTTCGACGTGGGCTACTGGGCGGCCAACCTGCGCCGCCCGGTGCGGTTCGCGCAGGCACTGGCCGCGGCCGAGGCGGACGGGCACACCGTGTTCGTCGAGATCTCCCCGCACCCGATCGCGCTGGCCGCGCTGGAGCAGACCACCGCCGGCCGGGCCACCGGCCTGCCCACCGGCAGCCGCAAAGTCGACGAACGGACCACGTTCCTGACCAGCCTCGCGCGGCTGCACGTGCTCGGCAGGCCCGGGGTACTGGCGGCGCGCGGCCCCCGGGTGGTGCCGGTGGAGCTACCGGGCCCGGTCTGGCACCACGAGCGGTTCTGGCCCGCCCGCCCCGCGCCGGGGCTCGTCGCGGACGGCGGGCATCCGCTGCTTGGCGTCCACATCGAGCAGCCCGGCGGCGGCGAGCACCTGTGGCGGGCCGACGTGGGCACCGGCCGGCACCCGTGGTTCGCCGATCACGCCGCGATGGGTGTTCCGCTCTTTCCCGCCACCGGTTTCCTCGAGCTCGTCCTCGCCGCGACCAGGTCGGCGCCCGGCGCCGGAGCCGGGATCCGGATCGGCGACCTCGAACTGCACCAGGTCCTGCCCTTGGCGGCGAGCACCGAAGTGACGACGAGAATGACCATCCGAGGCGGAGTACCCGCGGAAGTCACCGTGCACGCCCGGTCGGCACACGGCGACTGGGTCAGGTACGCCACCGCACAGGTCCGCGAAACCGAAACACCGCCGAGCCCGTTCGGCCCGGTCACCGAGGAAACCGGCGACGCGCACCGGGTCGATCTGTACCGGGCGCTGGCGGACATGGGCCAGAGTTACGGCCCGGCCTTCCGCGGCCTGCGTGAGGTCGTGGCCGCGCCAGGCCGCGCTTCGGCGTCGATCGTCCTGCCCGAGCAGGCCCGCGAGCACACGGCATACGTGCTGCACCCGGCGCTGGCCGACGCCTGCCTGCACACGCTGGCCGCCGCGGCCGGGGAGGCACTCGGCGAAGCCGGGGGCCTCTACCTGCCGCTCACGCTCGGGGAGATCACCGTCGACGGGGACCCCCGGCGCGGTGTCCGGGTGGACGCCGTCCTCGGCTCGGTGGACGACTCGGGTGACGGCCTGCTGGGCAGCGTGCAACTCGTCGATGAGGACGGTCGCGTGCTCGTGCAGTTCCGTGACGTCTACTGCCGTCGCTTTCAGCGCTCGGCCCTGCCGGTCCCGCTGTCCAGCCTGGTGTTCGAGGCGGCCTGGTTCCAGGCGGAGTTGCCCGCCGTGCCGGTCCGGCAGGAGGAGACCCACCGCTGGCTCGTCCTGCACACCGCCGAGCACACGGGCGCGTCCTGGCTGACCAAGCTCCACACCGTGTTCTCGGAGGTCGGCGACGACGTCGGCACCGCACTGCTGGGCGACCGCGCCGCGCTCGCCGCCCAGCTGCGTGCCCGGCGCGAGGCCGGCAGGCCGGTGACGGGGGTGCTGGCCATGGCCGGTACCGCGGGCGCACCGCCCGATCCCGGCAACGCGGCCCACCTCGTCCTCACCCTCGCCGAGGTGGTCGCGGAGCTGGCCGAGGTGTCGCCCGTCATCCCGCGACTGTGGGTGGTCGGTTCGGGCGCGGCGAAGATCGAGCCGGGGGAGACCGGCTGCCCAGAACTCGCGGCCCTGCGTGGCCTGGTCCGGGTACTCGCGTTCGAGCACCCGGAGCTGCGGGTGAGCCAGGCCGACTTCGACGCCGAGCCCGATCCGGCCGGCCTGTGGATTTCGAGTCTGCGGGAGGAGGTCAGGGCCGGCGGTCCCGACGACGAGGTCGCCTGGCGTGAAGGGGTGCGGTACACCCGCCGCCTGGTGCGCCCGGACCTCGGCGAGCCGAGCCGCCAGGCCGTCGTGCGTGAGGGCGCCTACGTCATCACCGGTGGTCTCGGCGGGCTGGGTCTCGTCGCGGCCCGGTGGCTGGCCGACCGGGGCGCGAGCCGCATCGTGCTGTCCGGCCGCCGCGGCGCGGGGCCGGAAACCGCACCGGCGTTACAGGTCCTGCGTGAACTCGGCGCCGAGGTGCGCGTCGTCGCGGGCGACATCGCCGAACCCGGTACGGCCGAACTGCTGGTGACGACGGCCACGGAGGGCGGCATGGCACTACGGGGAGTCCTGCACGCCGCCGGCGCGCTGGCGGACGCGGCCGCGATTTCGCTCGCGCCCGAACAGCTCGAAGCCGTCTGGCGCCCGAAGGCCGTGGGCGCCTGGCGGTTGCACGAAGCGACCGCCGGTCACGAGCTGGATTGGTGGCTCGTCTATTCCTCGGCGGCCGCCCTGTTCGGCTCGCCGGGACAGACCGCTTACGCGACCGCGAACGCCTGGACCGACGCACTGGTCGGGTGGCGGCGTGCCCAGGGGCTGCCAGCGGCGACGATCAACTGGGGTGCCTGGGGCGAGGCCGGTGCGGTCACCGGCACCCGGAACCCTGTGCTGGAACCGCTTTCCACCGACGAGGCGCTCGGCGCGCTGGACGCCGTGCTCGCCAGGGATCGCGAGGCGACCGGTGTCGCCCGGCTGGACACGGACACGGTGCTCGCGCTGTTCCCGCGGCTGGCCGAGCGCCCGTTCTTCGACCTGCTGGTCCCCGCAGATGGCGGCGACTGCCCGGCGTCGGCGGACTGGGCGGGCATGGAGGCGCTGCGCGCCGCGGAGCCCGAGGTTGCCTGGGCCGCCATCGCCGACCACCTGGCCGCTGTCGTCGCCGGCCTGATGGGCTTCACCGCCGCCGAGGTCGACCGGCACACGCCACTCACCCAGCTGGGTCTGGACTCCCTCATGGCGATGCGCGCCCGCGGTGCGGTGGAGCGCGACTTCGGGCTGCCCCTGCCGGTGCCTCTGCTCCTGCGCGGCGCCTGCCTGACCGAGATCGCCGAGCAGCTCGCGAGCCAGGCCGGTTTCGGGACGCCCACACCGTCGCCGATCACCCGGCCCGCCCCGGTCGGCCCTCGCGATCCGGCTGAACGCTGGGTGGCGAGGCACTGGCACGCGGTGCTGGCGGGGAAGGAGCCCGGCGTTTACGACGACTTTTTCGTCGTGGGCGGTGGTACCGAGCATGCGGACCGCCTACGGGCCGCGTTCACGGAGGAGCTCGAAGCGGTGCCCGACTCGGCCGGGCTGTTCGCCCTGCCCACGATCGCCGCGATGGCCGATCTGCTCCGCGCCGAGATCGAAGGTCTCGGGTCCAGGCCGGTGCGCCTGCTGCGAGACGGTGTCGGGCCCGACCCGGTCTTCCTGTTCCACCCGGCCGGCGGGCCGACCAGCGTGTACCGCGAGCTCGTACGGCTGCTGCCGGACGGCAATCCGGTGTACGGGTTCGAACGGATCGACGAAGAGGACACGGTCGAGGGCAAGGCGGCTTGTTACGCCGACCTCATCAGGGAGATCCAGCCGCAGGGGCCGTATCGCCTGGGCGGCTGGTCGTTCGGTGGCTGCCTCGCCTACGAGACCGCTCGGCGGCTGACCGCGGCAGGGGAAGCAGTCGGTCTTGTTTTCATGATCGACACGATCCTTCCGCTGTCTGTTCCCGGGAGGTCCGGCACCGAGTTGCTGCTGGAGCGGTTCGAGCGGTTCGCCAGGCACATCGAGCAGACCTACGGCGTCCCGCTCGAGATCCCGCGGGCAGAGCTGGAAAAGCTCGGAGAAGAGGCCCAGCTCCGGCTCGTCATGGGCAGGCTGGCCGAACAGGTCCCGGAGATGGGCCAGGGCGTGCTGCACCATCAGTACACGTCCTATTTGGACGCTCGTGTCGCCGAACGTTACGCGCCGGAAACGTACACCGGTCCGGTCCTGCTGATGCGGGCGCAGGAGCCGCATCCGCTCACGACCTCGCTCGACCCCCGGTACCTGCGGACCGACGAAGCACTCGGATGGGACGAGTTCTGTGCGCACCTGGAGATCGTGCGGGTGCCCGGTGATCACCTTTCCATGATCGACCCGCCGCACGTGTCCGTCATCGTGGACGCGCTGGTACGGCGGTTCGAGGACAGGAACAGCTCCGTCGAGCAGCACGCAGGAAAGGGGTGACGCGAGGATGAAGATCGAGGACAGTTCCCTCAGGCCGACGACGTCCTTACGGATCGCCGACCTGGCCGCCCGCCAGGACGAGGTAGTCCGGATCGCGGAGAAACGCGCGATTGACCGCCAGCACATCAAGGGGAAGCTGACCGCCCGCGAGCGGATCGACCTGCTGGTGGACCCGGGCTCCTTCGTCGAACTCGACCAGTTCGCGCGGCACCGGTGCGCCGAGTTCGGGATGGCCGCCAACCGGCCCTACGGGGATGGCGTGGTCACCGGGCACGCGACGGTCGACGGCCGCCCGATCTGTTTGTTCTCCCAGGACTTCAGCGTGTTCGGCGGGAGCATGGGCGAGGTGTTCGGGGAGAAGGTCCTCAAGGTGATGGACCTGGCCATGACGTTGGGCTGCCCGATTGTCGGGATCAACGATTCGGGTGGCGCGCGGATCCAGGAAGGTGTTGTCTCGCTTGCCTATTACGCGGAGCTCGGCCGCCGCAACGCCCACGCCTCCGGGGTGATTCCGCAGATCTCACTGATCCTGGGCCCGTGCGCCGGCGGTGCGGTCTACTCGCCCGCGATCACCGACTTCACCGTCATGGTCGACGAGACCTCGCACATGTTCGTGACCGGGCCGGACGTCGTCCAGGCCGTGACCGGCGAGCGGATCAGTGCGCAGGAACTCGGCGGCGCGGTGACCAACAGCGAGGTCTCCGGCAACGCCCATCACCGGGCCGTCGACGAGCCGGACGCGATCGAGTGGGTCCGGGCCCTGCTCGGGTACCTGCCCGCCAACAACCTCGACCAGGCACCGGAATACGGCGACGAGACCGTTCCCGAGCTCACCGCGGCGGACCTCGAACTCGACCGGCTGATCCCCGACGAGCTGAACCGGGCCTACGACATGGCGGAGGTGATCACGCGGCTGGTCGACGACGGGGAGTTCCTCGAGATCCACAGCGCCTTCGCGCCGAACATCATCTGCGCTTTCGGCCGGATCCAGGGTCGCTCGGTCGGCATCGTCGCCAACCAGCCCCGTCACCAGGCCGGGGTTCTCGACATCAACGCCTCGGAGAAGGCCGCGAGGTTCGTGCGGTTCTGCGACGCGTTCGGCGTCCCGCTGCTCACCCTCGCCGATGTACCCGGTTACCTTCCCGGCGCCGAGCAGGAGCGCAATGGGATCATCCGCCGCGGCGCAAAGCTCATCTACGCCTATTCCGAGGCGACCGTCCCGAAGGTGACCGTGGTGATCCGCAAGGCCTACGGCGGCGGGTACGCGGTGATGGGCTCCAAGCACCTCGGCGCCGACGTCAACCTCGCCTGGCCCACTGCGGAGATCGCGGTGATGGGCGCCGAAGGCGCGGTGCAGGTCCTGCACCGTCGTGAGCTCGGCGGACTGGAACCGGATGAGCGCGCTGCCGTCCAGCGCCAGCTCACCGAGGAGTACCGCGAGCGGCACGCTAGCCCTTTCTTCGCGGCCGAACGCGGCTACATCGACCAGGTCGTGGTGCCTTCACAGACCAGGCGACACGTCTCGCAGGCGTTGCGCACTTTGCGGACCAAACGGCAGACCCTGCCTGCGAAAAAGCACGGGAACATCCCTTTGTGACCAAAGCATCCGAGGCCGGATCCTAACTGCGCTGGCCGCGGCGACGGCCGCACCCGCAGTGCTCGCCGTACCCGGTCGCGGTCAACCTGGTTCGCCAGCCCAACTCTCCCAGCGTAGGCCCGCAGCAGGTGAGCTTGAGCCAGCGCGCGACGGTCACCGCACCGGCGACAGCTGCTGCCGGAGCGACTTTCGACAGCATCATCGATCCCGCCCCGGATACGGTGCCTGCCACCGTGGCGGGCTACAAACTCAAGTAGGTCAAGAACTTCAGCCTCAAGCTGCTGGCCCGGCGAGCTCCGCCTACGTCAGCTCGGAACTGTCCTGCGGCTCTGGGTTGGGCGCCACGGCGCCGATGTCCAGCGGCCGGGTGCCGCGCAACCGATGCGCGCGTAGCGCGAGTTGTATGTCCAGGCGTTCCGACGGATCGTTGAGCCGGTCGCCGAACATCTCGAACAGCTGGTTGAGCCGGTAGCGGACCGTCTGCGGGTGGATCTTGAGGATCGCGGCGATCTCAGGCGTGCTGCCTCGGCACTCCAGCCAAGCCAGCAGTGTCTCGCCGAGCCGGTCCTGCTGCTTCGGGGTGAGACCGAGCAGCCGGCTCAGCGTCTTGCGGGTCAGCTCGTCGAGCAGGAAGTCTTCGTGCATCAGCCAGACCGTGCTGAGGTGCTCCGTCACGGAGACCATCGGTCCCGCGGTGATGATCCCGCGCTGCATCAGCTGCATGGTGCGCCGTGCCCAGCGCAGGGAGGTCGCGGTGTCGAGTAACCGCACCCTGGGCCCGACCGCGGCACGCCAGCCTCGCAGCACGGGTGCCAGCGTCTCGAGGTCGCGGTCGGGGTTGGCGGTGACCAGGCACGGCTGTGCGCCCTCGAAATCGACGAGGACGTCTGGGTGTGTCGGGGGCGTCGGATCGACGTCATCCGGATAGCGTTCCTCGGGCGGTTCCAGCGCGATCACGGTGACCCATTCCGAGATCTCCCAGTTCGCGGCCTTCGCCATCGTGGCGATGTTCTGCGGTGAGGATTGCGGGGTGGCGAGAAGCAGCTCCAGCAACTGCCGCCGCCGCCGTTCGAGTGTTCCCGTGGCGGTGGCCTGCGCGACCGTGTACCCCTCGACTGAGTACGAAGAGATCTCGTCGATCAGCGCGAAGATGGCTTCGGCGCTGACACACAGCATGTGCGCGGAGAGATGCATGTGCTGGCCCCAGGCGGCGACGTAGCGCCACGCGGCCTGGCCGCCCACGCGGTAGGAGGCTTGAAGTGAGTCGAGGCTGCCGCCGTCGTTGTGTACGCCCCGGCCGACGTCCCGGAAGAACTCCGCCCACTTGTCCTGTGGCACGCTCTTGTCGCCGCCGATGCTGTCGATGGAGCCGACGACTGCCTCTTCGATGACTTGCGTGATGACTTTGCCGAAAGGACCCTCCAGCGGCTTCGCGTACTCAGGGACTCCACTTTGGACCGCTTCGAGGATCTTCTTGCTGAGTTGGTTCGCGTGCGGACGGAGGCGCCGGGCCATCTCGCCGGGCAGCGACAGCCACAACATTCTCGAGTGCCCGCCGGTCGCCACGACCGGAGCGGCGCTTCCTGTCGACTTCCCCCGCGGTTCGCCAGCGTTCCGACAGCTTAAGCGTAGTGACAGGTCCGGAACAAGGTTGGTATCCGGGCGTACATGGCCTCGGGGCGAGATATAAGTACAATTTGCACTACGTTTCGAGATGGATGTGTGGGTCGAGTGGGTTTGGCACGGCGCGAGATGCGACTTGGCTAGTGGATGTGAGGTGACGACTCTGGAGGCGGTTCGCGAGTTGGTGCCGCGTGCACTGCAAGCGGACGAGTGTCCGGTTAGATCGGGCCGGTGGGGGCGGTGAAGTCGTGCATGCCGACGCTTATAGCGCGCCACCGTGCTGGGCGCGGGCTCGCTCACGCTGGCCGGCCCGTTTCCCGTTATAAGCCGGATTTTACGCCGCCGCGCTTAGTTCGCGTACTCTGTCGCTGAGATCCGCGTTCCCTCCCTTTCGGTCGTCTGAGGCTCCCATGTATCTGAACGTGACCACGGCCGTCGTCGAACTGTTCGAGACCGCCAACTTTCGCGATCTGCACGTCCGGCTCGTCGGGATCGACGACAATGCCGCAGCGGACTCTCTGCGCGCCAGCGGTTTCGGGGAGCTCGACGGTGATCACGCCTGGCTCGATCCTGCCGCTCTGCAAGCTGGGGGAGACGACACGTCAGAGTGGCGCGCGGGCTTCGCGGCGATGCTCGACTTCGCCGCGAAGCGCGGCTGGACGAACGAGGACAGTACCCGGGTCCGTGCTCACCTGGTGCGCAGCTGACGCGCCAGGCCCAAACGCGACCTAACCACGTCGCTCAAGGTAGCGCCTACTACGAAACGTGGTGCGGTGGTTTCATCCGTTTCCCGAAGATGGCGAGAACGAATCGTGCACCTGCTCCGCAGTGGGGGCGCTGCCAGGCAGGGGGGCGAGAGGGTCAGGGCGAAGGCTCTCCATGAGTAGCGTGACGTAGCGCTCCTGCAGGGCGGGCTGGTATCCGACCGCTCGGGCCGCGGCGGCCACGGCCGCGATCAGGTATGGAACGTCGGTGGCGGAGAAGTCGGTCCGCACGCTGCCTTCCTGATGGGCTCTGTCGATCAGCTCGCGCCAGCCGAACAGCAGCATGCGTTCCAAGGCGGGAGTTACCGCGAGCCCTCGCTGTTCGCGGACGGCCCGGTTGTCCCGTGCCATCTCGAGGCTTTGCCGCAGCGCCAACTGAAGTCCCCGCCAGCCGGTCGGCTCGGCCAGCGCGCGTGCCAGATTGGCCGCCGCGACCTCGGACCGGCGTTCGGTGAGGGCCTTGACTAGACCGTCCTTGGTGCCGAAGTGACGATACAGGGTGGGCGGCCCGACGTCGGCCGCGGCAACGATCTCGGCGACGGTCACGTCAATGCCCTTGCGGGCGAAGAGGTCCTCGGCTACGTCGAGCAGGCGTCGGCGATTCTCCTCGGCATCCGCGCGCATGATCATCCTCTCCGACTATGCCCATCCCACTCAGACGGTGGATCTCCACACCTTACTTGACTGTCCGTTCGCTGAAAAGTAGCGTGCAATACGTTTGCAACGGGTAGAAAGGTGGCTCACGTCGTCTCTCCTTGATGGCGATCAGAAATCCGCCGAAGCCCACGAACGACCATCCGGTGGTTTTGTTCATGTACTGGACAAGCGCGTTCCGCTGGAGTGGGTTCAGGGCGTCCATCATTTCCTGTTGCCGGGCCTTCCACCGTCGGTGTTCCAGCAGGTAGCGCATCGGCGGCAGCAGCCACCACCACTGCGACACCGACGGTGGTGCCGGTCTGTCCTTGAGCATCTGCGTCACCCTGCACCAGGCGGGCGGTGGCGGGGACAGTGTTTCCACTGGCCGAAGCCATGATCACCATCGCTCGCCGCAACCGGATCGACGATCCGGTACCTCTGCGCACGATCTTCTCGTTCTGCCGTCCACTCACACCGACACCCAACGATCAACCGCCCAGAACATCGACCGGCGTGTCGCCAAACCGGCCGACGTTCATGGACACAGCACTAGCCTTCGGGTAGGTCTCCGGTTCGACAGCTCGGGTGAGATCCCGATGGCAAGGCTCGTGAGACTAGGCGTCGGCCGTGAGATCGCGCCCATCGGGCCGCATTCGACGGCGGTGTCGTCAGGAGGTGGGCAGGTGTGGGCCGAGGTAGCCGATACAGATCTGCCCGGTCTTGTCTGTGGCGTCGAGGAAATACAGTCGCGGGTACGATGAGGTTTGACTGATCCGGATGTGCGCGAGGTGCAGGGCGGTAGGCCGCGAAGTTCCGGACCGGCGAGAGTGGGCGTCCCTCGGCGCGGGCGGCTTGCCTGGCAACAGCGTAGGCAGACCAACGCTTGCAGCGCTCGCCACGTGGTGGTGAGCCAATCAGGCCGTCCAGGCAGGCGGGCAGCGGACTCGGCCAGTTCGGGGCTGCACCAGCTGTGGGGCAAGTCCGCTCATGGAAACAGCCAGCCTGCTTCGTCTCGCCGATGGGCGGAAGCTTGCCTTTCAGGAGTGGGGTGAGCCCGGCGGGCAGCCCGTCGTCTCCATCCATGCGACGCCGGGTTCCCGGTTGGAGCGGTACCCGGATGAACAGGCGATCGCTGAGCGGAACATCCGGTTGATCACCTTCGACCGTCCTGGCTACGGCCTGTCGGACGCCCAACCGGGCCGTACCCTCCTCGACTGTGCCGGTGACGTCGTCCGGCTTGCCGACCATTTGGGGCTCGAGGCCTTTTCCCTGATGGGGATGTCGGGCGGTGGGCCTTTCGTGCTGGCGACGGCCTGGGCCACCAGTGGCCGTGTCCTGAGTGCCGCGGTCTCCTGTGGACTCGCTCCGTTGGATCGTGACGACGCCTTCGTGGGCATGAGTGAGGGCAACGCCCGCGAACTCGCGCTCGCCCGCAGCGACCCTGCGAAACTGATGCCGCGCTCGGAGGGCGAGTTGGACACGGGACATGGACAAGCCCCTTAAGTAGATGTTCATCTAAACTAGATCTGACTCAGATTGTCCTCTAGATAGAAGTCTGTCAACATAGACGTATGTCGAAGCAACTGCCGCTGGCGGCGATGGACGTCTGCTGCTCCCCGCTGGCCCGCGAACCCTTGTCCGAACCGCAGGCCGTGGAGCTGGCGAAGGTGTTCAAGGCGATCTCGGATCCGATCCGGCTGCGCCTGCTGTCCCTGATCGCCTCCCACGAGGGCGGCGAAGCGTGCGTCTGCGACCTCACCGACGCCTTCGACGTCACCGGCCCCACCATCTCCCACCACCTCAAGGTGCTGCGCGAATCCGGTCTGATCGACGGCGAACGCCGCGGCACCTGGGTGTACTACCGCGTCCACCCCGAAGTCCTCGCGCGCCTGTCCGCCGTGCTGGTCCCGGCCGACCCGGCGACGGTGCCGGCATGAGCGTCACCGAGGAACCCGCCACGGCAGGCGTCGTCGGCAAACTCTCGACGCTGGACCGGTTCCTGCCGGTCTGGATCGCCGTCGCCATGGTGATCGGCCTGCTCGGCGGCCGGGTCGTTCCCGGTCTGAACACGGCGTTGAACGCGGTGTCGATCGACGGGATCTCCCTGCCGATCGCCATCGGGCTGCTGATCATGATGTACCCGGTGCTGGCGAAGGTCCGCTACGACCGCCTCGACACGGTCACCGGCGACCGCAAGCTCCTGTGGAGCTCACTGGTCCTGAACTGGGTCATCGGCCCGGCGCTGATGTTCGCGCTGGCGTGGCTGCTGCTGCCGGACCTGCCCGAGTACCGGACCGGGCTGATCATCGTCGGCTTGGCGCGCTGCATCGCGATGGTCATCATCTGGAACGACCTCGCGTGCGGCGACCGTGAAGCCGCCGCCGTCCTGGTCGCATTGAACTCGGTGTTCCAGGTCGTCATGTTCGGCGTACTCGGCTGGTTCTACCTGTCGGTGCTGCCCGGCTGGCTGGGCCTCGCTCAGACCGATCTGGCGGTGTCGGGCTGGCAAATCGCGAAGAGCGTGCTCATCTTCCTCGGAATTCCTCTGATAGCGGGGTTTCTGACCCGCCGGTTCGGGGAGAAAGCCAAGGGTCGTGAGTGGTACGAGGCGAAGTTCCTGCCGAAAATCGGGCCCGCCGCGCTCTACGGGCTGCTGTTCACGATCGTGATCCTCTTTGCCCTGCAAGGGGATCAGATCACCAGCCGTCCCGTGGACGTCGTCCGCATCGCGGTGCCGCTACTGGTGTACTTCGCGATCATGTGGGGCGGCGGTTACGCCTTCGGCAAGGCCGTCGGCCTGAACTACGAACGCACGACGACGCTGGCGTTCACCGCCGCGGGCAACAACTTCGAACTCGCCATCGCCGTCGCGATCGCCACCTTCGGCGCCACCAGCGGTCAAGCTCTCGCCGGTGTCGTCGGCCCGTTGATCGAGGTGCCGGTGCTGGTCGGGCTCGTGTACGTCTCACTCGCCCTGCGCCGCCGCTTCACGCCCGCCACCAACCCGTTGGAGACCCGGCCATGACCGTGCCCCATCACCACCACGAAGGCGAGCCCTGCCTCGACGTCGAAGACTGTCGCCTCATCGACCCCCGCGTGCAAATCCTGCTCGACCGCGAGGCCGCCACGCTCACCGACCGGTTCGACGGGATCTTCTCCGCCGAGACCGTGACTGCGGTCGTGCACGACTCGTTCGACCAGCTCGCCGCGACCGCCAAGGTCCACACCCACCTGCCCGTCCTTGCCGCAAGGTTCGCCCGCCAGCGCCTCGACGCCACCGCCAAAAACGAAGGAGCCACCGTGTCCGACCTGCCCGAGGTGCTGTTCGTCTGCGTGCACAACGCCGGCCGGTCCCAGATGGCCGCCGCCCTGCTCAATCACCACGGCCAAGGCCGAGTCGTCGTGCGCTCCGCGGGGTCCGCGCCTGCGGACTCGATCAACCCGGCCGTCGTGGCCGCGATGGAGGAGCTCGGGCTCGACCTGACCCAGGAGTTCCCCAAGCCGCTGACCACCGAAGCCGTGCAGGCGTCCGACGTCGTGATCACGATGGGCTGCGGCGACGCGTGCCCGATCTTTCCCGGCAAGCGCTACCTCGACTGGCAGCTCGACGACCCCGCAGGGCAGGGCATCGACGCGGTCCGCCCGATCCGCGACGAGATCGACCGCCGCGTCCAGGCACTACTCGCCGAGCTCGTACCCGTCGCCACCTGACCTGGCCTGACCCATCGCTTTCCCAGTGGTCTGGCACGGTCAGCAGCAATGCTCGCCGCGCCAGGCCTCGCGACCCTCCTTCACCGCGACCGCGGCGATGACCAGTGCGACAATCGGGTCCGCCCAGGACCAACCGAACAGCGAGTTCAGCAGCAACCCGACGAGCAGGACACCGGACAGGTACGTACACAACAGGGTCTGCTTGGAGTCGGCGACCGCGCTGGCCGAACCCAGCTCCCGCCCGGCCCGCCGTTGCGCGGCCGAGAGGAACGGCATCACCAGCAGCGACACCGCCGCCAGCACGATCCCGACCGTGGAGTGCTCGGCGACCTCGGTGCCGAACAGGGTGCGGACGGACTCGACGGTGACGTAGGCGGCCAGCGCGAAGAACGACACCGCGATCACCTTCAGCGCCGTTCGCTCACGGGCCTCGGGATCGGTGCCGGAGAATTGCCAGGCCACCGCGGCCGCCGAGGCGACCTCGATCACCGAGTCCAGCCCGAACCCGATCAGCGCCGTCGACGACGCGACCGTCCCGGCCGAGATCGCGATGATCGCCTCGACCACGTTGTAGGTGATCGTCGCCGCGACCAGCAGTCGCACCCGCCGCGACAGCACCGCGCGGCGGTCCGCATCCACCCGCACCGCCATGGTCGGCGACACCGGCGCGCAGCAGCCGTCCGTGCAGCCGCCTGGTTCCGCAGTGGCCGCCGTCGGCTCCGCGGTCAGAGGCTGGTCGAGGCGCTGTTCGTTGTCGCTCACCGGGCCGCCGTCGCGGGCGACGCGGCGGCCGGGGCGTCGTCGTCCACGCAGGACTGTTCGGTGTCGACGGCGAGCACGACTTTGACCATCTCACCCAGCGCGCGGGCCAAGTGCTCGTCGGCCAGCGCGTAGCGGACCTGACGACCCTCATAGGTTGCCACCACCAGTCCGCAGCCGCGCAGGCAGGCCAGGTGGTTGGACACATTTGAGCGAGTCAGGCCGAGTTCGGTGGCGAGCTGGCCGGGGTAGCTCACCCCGTCCAGCAGCGACACCAGGATCCGGCACCGGGTCGGGTCGGCCAGCGCTCGGCCCAGCCGGGCCAGCGCCGCGCCCCGCGTCTCACAAGTCAGCATGCATCGAACAGTACAGTCTATAGTGTTATGACAGCAAAGACCGAACAGTTCGCCTTCGACGACTATGCCTCCGCCGGCGGCGAGCGGCGCCCGTCAGGTCACTGTGCGCGCTTCGCGCGTGAGGGCCGATGAGCGTGCGAAGCGGAGGCGTCGGCGGAGATGTCGCGGTCGACATGATCGGCGTGGAACAACGCTTGCGACAGCAGGTTCCGTACATGGTCATTTGCGGCGGAGTAGTACACGAAAGTGCCTTCGCGCCGCCCCCGGACCAGACCGGCCAGCCTCAGTTTCGCCAGGTGCTGACTGACCGCGGTCGGCGCGGCGCCGGCGAGCTCGGCCAGGCACGCGACCGAGGACTCGCCCTGCAGCAGGGCCCACAGCACTTTGATGCGGGTGGGATCAGCCAGCATCCGGAACGACTCGGCCGCGAGGTGGACCTGCTCGTCGGCGGGCATGTCGAACTCCGGCAGCTCAGTAAGCATGACGGCCATCGTACCGCGATGCTCGACTGCCTGCGTACATGCGTGCGTGCGCAGATACGCTGCTAAGGTGGTGGAACAGGCCGACAAGGACTGCGTCACGTCACGCGAGCACAAGGTGGATCCCGTCATGCCCGACCAGCACGACCACGCCGAACGCCACGGCCACGGCCATGCGCACGAACATGGCCATGGCCATGGTCATCGAGGATTGCTGGGCTCACTGTGGAGTCAGGTCAAGCATGCGGTGACCCCGCACAGCCACGACAGCGCGGACATCGTCGACTCCACGCTGGAAGCCAGCGCGCGCGGCATGCGAGCGCTGTGGATCTCCTTCGCGGCTCTGATGGTCACCGCCGTCGCCCAACTCGTGGTGGTAGTGATCAGCGGGTCGGTGGCGTTGCTGGGCGACACACTGCACAACTTCGCCGACGCACTGACCGCAGTTCCCTTGGCCATCGCGTTCCTGCTCGGTCGCCGTGCGGCAACCCGGCGCTTCACCTACGGCCTCGGCCGCAGTGAGGACCTCGCGGGACTGGTGATCCTGCTGGTCATGTTCGCCTCCGCGGTGCTCGCGGCGTGGACGGCGATCGACCGGCTACTCAACCCCCGCGACATGACCGAGATCGGCTGGGTCGCCGCCGCCGGGCTCGTTGGGTTCATCGGCAATGAGGTCGTGGCCCGCTATCGCATCACCGTTGGCCGCCAGATCGGCTCCGCCGCACTCGTCGCCGACGGGCTGCACGCTCGCACCGACGGATTCACCAGCCTCGCCGTGCTACTCGCCGCCGGCGGCTCCGCGATCGGCTGGCGCTGGGCGGACCCGGTCGTCGGCCTGCTGATCACCGTGGCCATCTTGTCGGTGCTCTGGGGTGCGGCGAAGGAAGTGTTCTCCCGGATGCTCGACGCGGTCGACCCGGCGCTGGTAGACGCCGCCGAGCGGACCCTCGCCGCCACCCCCGGCGTGCGCGGGGTCGACACGATCCGGCTGCGCTGGGTCGGGCACACCCTCATCGCCGAGTCCGAACTCGACGTCGACCCCACCTTGACCCTGGTGCAGGCACACACGATCGCCCACCGCGCCGAGGACCGACTCATCGACGCACTGCCCCGCCTGACGCAGGCACTCATCCACGCCCACCCCGGTGGCGACACAGCCACTGAACACCACGAACCCGTGCCACAGCGGTCATAGAACCCGCAGGTCGTCGCCTGCGCCCTCGATCCACTCAAGCCGGCAATCAAGTAGTGCCGATGACCACGGCGCATGGTCCGGAAGTGCTGGCGATCTATCAGGCCGGGCTCGACGGCGAGTGCCGGCAGTCCGGCAATCTCGACGTGTATCCGTAGCGCGGCCACGTTTTCATCAGCGCGGCTTCGCGCGCGCAGGTCGGCGTTCCCTGTCGTGCCAGGGAAATTTCGGCCCTGATAAGCCCGGCCGCGCGGGCCTGTCGGTTCTTCGTCGCGATTCCGTTGTCCCTGGCGGCCGCAACCCGAGTGTGATCAGGCGCCCGGCAGCACCGGAGATCAGGAGCGAACGAGCCGGGCGATCGCCTCGGACGCCTCACGGACCTTGACGTCGGCCTCCTTGCCGCCTGCCGCGGCCGCCTCGACGACGCAGGTGGACAGGTGCTCGTCGAGCAGGCCCAGGGAAAACGACTGCAGTGCCTTGGTCACCGCGGAAACCTGCGTGAGGATGTCGATGCAGTACTGATCTTGCTCCACCATCCGCTGCAGGCCGCGAACCTGGCCCTCGATCCGGCGAAGGCGTTTGAGGTAGGCGTCCTTGTCCTCGCTGTAGCTCACCATCGGCATGCCCGTTCTGTCGTCGTGGTCGGCGAATCATACCCCGACGGGCTTCGTGTGGTGACCTACGTGACTGCGGGGCGCGGCCGCTCCCCGCCGCGTTGACACGGGTACCCCCTAAGGGTATAAATGACGTGTTGAGAGGAGTGACCATGCACGGTTACACCGAAGCGAAAGACGACTACCTGGTCCGGCTGCGCCGGGTCGAGGGGCAGATTCGCGGACTGCAGCGGATGGTCGAGGGCGGGGAGTACTGCATCGACATCCTCACGCAGGTGGCCGCGGCCACCAAAGCGCTGCAGTCGGTCTCGTTGGGACTGATGGACGAGCACCTCAAGCACTGCGTGTCGGAGGCGATCGCCGAAGGCGGGGTCAAGGCCGACGAGAAGGTGAAGGAAGCGAGCGAGGCCATCGCCCGGTTGGTCCGTTCCTGAAGCCGGAGCTGACACCACAAGGAGGTTCGTGATGAGTGAGAACACCTACACCGTCACAGGCATGACCTGTGACCACTGCGTACGCGCGGTGACAGACGAGGTCGGCAAGATCGACGGCGTCCAGAAGGTCGCTGTGGACCTTCCGAACGGCAAGGTCACCGTCAGCAGCACAACCGAACTCGGCGACGCGGACGTGCGCGCCGCCGTGGAAGAGGCTGGATACGAGCTCGCCGCCTGACAAGGCGGCAGCTCCTCACCCTGCGGGCGCCTGCCCGCTGCGAGGACCTGACATGAACACAGCAGCGAAGCTCTCCGCCTACGGTGTAGCGCTCGTCCTGGTCGCCGGTGGCGCCTGGGCGGTCGGCACCGCTGTCGGTCCCTTCACCGGCGAAGCCGGCGCGCACGGCGGCGAGGACGCCGGGCACGGGGGAACCCACAGCGGCACCGTCGCGGAGGCCGCGAAGAACGACCAGCCCGGCGGGCTGGCGTCGTCCAGGGGCGGCTATACCCTCACGCCCACCACCACGACGCTGACGCCGGGAACGAGCACCCCCTTCTCCTTCCGCATCACCGGTCCCGACGGACAGCCGGTCACCGCGTACGACGTCGAACACGAGAAGCGTATGCACCTGATCGTGGTGCGTCGCGATACTGCCGGCTTCCAGCACGTGCATCCGGCCCTGGCGGCCGACGGCACCTGGAGCGTGCCGCTCATCTTGGGGCAGGCGGGCAGCTATCGTGCCTTCGCCGATTTCGCGCCCACGGGTGCCGAGCCGACCACGCTCGGCGTCGACCTCGCCGCACCCGGAGTCTTTCAACCGGTGGCCTACCCGGCCTCTCGAGTGTCCACTGTGGATGGATACCAGGTCCGTATGGACGGTGATCTGGTTCCCGGGCAGTTGTCCAAGGTCACGGTGACCGTGACCAAGAACGGCCGTGAGGTCACCGACCTCCAGCCCTACCTGGGCGCCTATGGCCACCTTGTCGCGCTGCGCGGCGGCGACCTCGCCTACCTCCACGTGCACCCGGACGGAGCACCCGGTGACGGCAAGACACCCGCGGGCCCGACAGTGACGTTCTACGCGGAGGTCCCGTCGGCCGGTTCGTATCGGCTGTTCCTGGACTTCCAGCACGAGGGAAAAGTCCGGACGGCTGAATTCACCCTGGCCACCACCGGCGCGGCGGCACCCGCCCAGCAGCAGCCACCCGCGGCCGGCGACGGTCACAGCGGCCACGGCTGACTCGCGGAGAATTGAGGTTCACAGCATGACTTCGGACTTGCAGTCCACGACCGCGGCCCCCGCCGAGGTCGAACTCGCGATCAGCGGGATGACCTGCGCCTCCTGTGCGATGCGCATCGAGAAGAAACTCAACAAGCTCGATGGCGTCACCGCGACCGTCAACTACGCCACCGAGAAGGCCAAAGTCGTCTACGAAGACGGAATTGAGCCCCAGAAGCTGATCGAGCAGGTCGAGGCCGCCGGGTATTCGGCTACCTTGCCTGCCCCGAAGCGGTCGCGACCCGACGGGCCCGCCGAAGAGCTCGATCCGACGTTGCCGCTGCGGCAACGGCTGATCGGTTCGACCGTGCTGTCCGTGCCCGTCATCCTGCTGGCGATGGTGCCCGCGCTCCAGTTCACCTACTGGCAGTGGATCTCCCTGACCTTGGCTTCGCCGGTCCTGGTGTGGGCGGCCTGGCCGTTCCACAAGGCCGCATGGGCGAACCTGCGGCACGGCGCCGCCACGATGGACACTCTCATCTCGATCGGCACGCTGGCCGCGTTCCTCTGGTCGCTCTATGCGCTGCTGTTCGGCAGCGCGGGGGTGGCGGGGATGACGCACCCGTTCGAGCTGACTGTCCAGCGGATGTCCGGCGACGGGAACATCTATCTCGAGGTGGCCGCCGGGGTCACCACGTTCATCCTCGCCGGGCGCTACTTCGAGGCCCGGTCGAAGCGACGGGCGGGTGCCGCGTTGCGGGCGCTGCTCGAGCTGGGTGCGAAGGACGTCGCGGTCCTTCGTGACGGACGTGAGCAGCGCATCCCGACCGACCAGCTCGTGGTGGGCGATCTGTTCGTGGTCCGGCCGGGGGAGAAGATCGCCACCGACGGCGTCATCTCCGAGGGCAGTTCCGCGGTCGACGCGAGCATGCTGACCGGCGAAAGCATGCCCGTCGAGGTCGGCCCCGGCGACACGGTGGTCGGCGCGACGGTGAACGCGGGCGGCAGGCTGGTCGTCCGCGCGACTCGGATCGGCGCGGACACCCAGCTGGCGCAGATGGCCAAGCTGGTGGAGGACGCGCAGACCGGGAAGGCCCAGGTACAGCGGCTCGCGGACCGGGTTTCGGCGGTGTTCGTGCCGATCGTGATCGTGCTCGCCGTCGCCACACTGGCGTTCTGGCTCGGTGCCGGGGGATCGGTGTCGGCCGCCTTCACCGCGGCTGTCGCGGTCCTGATCATCGCCTGCCCCTGCGCTCTCGGGCTGGCGACGCCGACCGCCCTGCTCGTGGGTACCGGGCGCGGTGCGCAGCTCGGCATCCTGATCAAGGGCCCCGAGGTGCTCGAGTCCACGCATCGGGTGGACACGGTCGTGCTCGACAAGACCGGCACCGTCACCAGTGGTCAGATGTCGCTGGTCGAGGTGCACGTGGCTGACGGCGTCGACCCCGAGGAAGCGCTGCGGCTGGCCGGGGCGCTGGAGAACGCCTCGGAACACCCGATCGCCCAAGCCATCGCTCGTGCCGCCTTGGACAAGGTGGGAGACCTCCCGGCCGTCGAGGGGTTCACCACCATCGAAGGCCTCGGCGTGCAGGGCATCGTGGACGGCGCGGCGGTCCTCGTCGGGCGTACCGCGTTGCTGGAGGAGTGGAGCCAGCACCTGCCGGAGCGCCTGAGCGAGGCGAAAGCGGCTGAGGAGAAGCTCGGGCGCACCGCCGTAGTGGTCGGCTGGGACGGGCGGGCTCGCGCAGTCCTGGTCGTCGCGGACACCGTGAAGGCGACGTCCGCGGAGGCCATCACGCAGCTGCGGGCGCTGGGACTGACCCCGGTGCTGCTGACCGGGGACAACGAAGCGGTGGCCCGCGCGGTGGCCGCGGAGATCGGGATCGACGAGGTGATCGCCGAGGTCCTGCCCAAGGACAAGGTCGACGTGGTCACCCGGCTGCAGCGCGAGGGCAAGGTCGTCGCCATGGTGGGCGACGGCGTCAACGACGCGGCGGCACTCGCCAAGGCCGATCTGGGCCTGGCGATGGGCACGGGCACCGACGTCGCCATCGAGGCCAGCGACATCACTCTCGTCCGCGGGGATCTGCGGGCCGCCGTGGACGCCATCCGGTTGTCGCGGCGGACGCTGCGCACGATCAAGGGCAATCTGTTCTGGGCGTTCGCCTACAACGTGGCGGCGCTGCCGCTGGCGGCGGCGGGGTTGCTCAATCCGATGATCGCGGGTGCGGCGATGGCCTTCAGCTCGGTGTTCGTCGTCAGCAACAGCCTGCGTTTGCGCGGCTTCCACAGCACCGCTGGCTGATTCACCGAACCGGCCGCCGTCTGCCGCACCGGCGGCCGGTTCGGTCTCAGAAGGCGTCTGAGAACTGACGTAGCAGCCGCCGCTCGAAGCCTCGGGTGCCTGTCCTTCGAAGCCCCTTACCCTCCACAAAGGACGAAAAATCTGCCCATTCGACCGTTTCATACCGCCACGACCGTTTCATGCGTGCCCTGAAGGCCACCATGACAGCGTTAAACGCCGTGAAGGCTCCCATCAGGGCACACGGCAAACCTGGGGTCGCGACCGAAGGGGACTCTCCCTCGACTCAACCTCGCAAAAGTCCCCTTCACCAGAACAGACCGTGTGAAAGTCCCCCGTCAGTCACGCGGCCCCAGGCGTCAAACTGGACGACATGACATCAGTTTCCGGACGCGGTCTCAGCTTGAGTTTTAAGGTCGGGGTGTGTGTCGCCTACCCCCGGTTGGTCACGAAGGCAGCCCCTGGTTGATCATGCTTCTTGTTGAGGGAAGTAGATCGCTACCAAGGGCTGCGTGATCAGTGTTGCATAACGACCGTCGAGACGATGCACTTGGTGAGCTTGCGAGGTTTCGGCATGAGCTCTACGGGTGCCTGACCGCGCGTGCTGATGCGTTGTTCGAACTGTGCGATGCGGTGTTGTGCGCTGACGGGCCGGTGACGTCGTTGGTGGAGTTGTCGTTGGCTGCTGAGCATCGGCGTGGTCATGGTGCGTTGTATGACGGTGTGAACCAGGGGCAGGTCGATGTTGACCGGTTGCGTAATGTTGTTGTCTCCCAGTCGATCCCGCGGTGTTTCGGTGGTCGTATCGTGTTGGGGATCGATGTGAGTAACTGGTTGCGCCCGGATGCGGTGACCTCCCCGGATCGGCTGTTCTGCCACACCTATGCGCGTGGCAAGGGGAAGGCGCAGATGATCCCGGGATGGCCGTACTCGTTCGTGGCGGTTCTGGAGCGGGGGCGGACGTCGTGGACGGCGATCCTGGATGCGCGGCGGGTGGGCCCTGACGATGAGGGCACCGCGGTGGCGGCGGCGCAGTTGCGTGTGGTGGTGGAGCAGTTGATCGCGGCGGGGCACTGGAAGGACGGGGACCCGAGGATCTGGATTGTCGGGGACAGTGGGTATGACGGGCCCCGGCTGGTGTTTCTGCTGGCAGATCTCCCGGTTGATCTGCTGGTCCGGCTGCGATCGGACCGGGTGCTGGCGTTCCCGCCACCACCGCGTGGGCCTGCGACGGTGGGGCGGACTCTCCGTCATGGTGAGGATTTCACCTTCAGCAAGCCCTGGTCCTGGCCTGAACCTGCCCACGAAACGACCACCGAGACCAGCCGGTACGGCACTGCGGTGGCCCGCTCGTGGTACCGGTTGCATCCCAGGCTGACTCGTCGTGGTGAGTGGGCCGGGCACGAGGGCGACCTGCCGATCATCGAGGGCACCGTGATCCGGCTGCAGGTCGATCGGCTTCCCGGCGACGGTGCCCCGACACCGTTGTGGCTGTGGTTCTCCGGCACCGGCACCGACGCGGAGATGGTGGATCAGGTGTGGCAGATGTTCCTGCGCCGTTTCGACCTTGAACACACCTTCCGGTTCCTCAAGCAGACCCTCGGCTGGACGAAGCCTCGTCTGCGTACACCAGCGACGGCAGATCGGTGGACGTGGCTGCTCATCGCCGCCTGCACCCAACTCAGATTGACCCGCAGCGTCGTGGAAGACCTGCGCCGCCCCTGGGAGAAAACCCCCACCACACCCGACCGGCTCACCCCAGCCCGAGTCCGGCGAGGGTTTCGCAACACCCGACCGGCCACCACCCTGCCCGCCAGCGCACCGAAACCCTCCCGGCCAGGCCCAGGCCGCCCACCAGGATCACGCAACACCCGCAAAGCCCCCCACCACAACCCCGGCAAAAACACCAAAACCGACACAACAGCCAAGGACCCGAAGAAGCAAACCGGTTAAACAAAAAGCTCAGCGGCAGCCGAGCACATTCGTCGCGAGCAGCATGCCGCTCGCGACGATGAGCGGAGCCAGCGTCGCTCCCAGCCCGCCGGCGACCGCTCTCAGCCGTGCCCCGAGGGGTGGCTTGCCCGGCTGCAGGCTGAGCTCGCTCAGCCGGACGGCGACATCACCGCCTGCCATTGCCAGTGCGGACGGCGGCGCGGACGGCGAGGTGACCGACGCCAGCGCGGAGCGCACTGTTTCGCAACCGCATTGGCGTGCGGCGGCACGATCGGCCGCGAGTTCGGCCAAGACCCGGATCGCACCGGGCAGCTTCCGCATCAGGGGAACGACGCGCAGGGCCTTGCCGAGCGTGTCCGCCAAGCTGATCAGAAGGTGATGCCGGCCCCGCAGATGAGCCTGTTCGTGCGCGAAGACCGCTTTGAGCTCCTGTACGGACAGCCGTTCGGCCAGGCCGTGGCTGGCCACGATCATCGCTCGCCGTCCGCCGAGGCTGTACGCGACAGGATCGTCCTGACGCAGCCACAATGTCGGCACGATGCCCGAGTTGTCAGAGCCGGTGAGCCGCAGAACGTCGAGGTGACCCTGGTGGAGCCGCTGATTTCGCCGCCACCTCCGGACAGTGGCGAGACCCAGCCTGGCCACCACGACGCAGACCGCGATGGCGGTGGCGATTCCGGCCACGGGGTCAAGATCCGGTATCTCGTCGTGACTGATCGATGACAAACAGTCATGAAGCAGGCGGAGGATCGAAGCCGCCGGTCCGTGCCCCGGAACCAGCAGCAGGAACACGCCGGTGGCCGCGCTGAACACGACGCCGGCGCAGGTCGAGAACCACCACGCCATCGCCGCCGTGGGCGTCACGGCAGGACCTCCGTGCCGGTCCAGGGCGCTCGGTGCCCACCAACCGACGACAGCGGCGCCAAGCAGGAGGGCCGCCGCAAGGATCACGGCCGCTTCCTGGTTCTGCGCAGCCCTCTGCGCAGGACATCCGACTCCTGGGGGGTGGCCGACCTCGCGAAGTGAAGGAGTGCCGACTCCGGGTCGTCGGTGGCGTCGAGAACGTCGCGCAGCGCCTGCGCCGCCGCCTCGTCCCGGCTGACGGCCGGGGTGTACTGGTAGGCACGCCCGTCCAGTTCACGGACCACCCATTCCTTGCGGTACAGGTTGTCGAGAACCGTCATCACGGTCGTGTAGGCCAGGCTCCGGTTCTTGTTGATCTCGGCGAGGACCTCGCGGACCGGCATCGGTTCCGAGGCCTTCCACAGCACGTCCATCACCGACGCTTCGAGTTCACCCAGGCGTAGCATGGCACCTCCGATCCGACAGCCTACTTGGCCGGATGGGTTCAGCCGACGATACGTCGAGCTCCGATCAGGTGGCCGTCGCCTTTCATCGCCCGCACATCGACGAGCTGGCCTTCGGTGGGGGCGTCGACCATCTTGCCGTTCCCGACGAACATGCCGACGTGGTGGATGGCCGACGGATTCCCACTGCCGTCGTCGTAGAACAGCAGGTCACCGGGCTGCAGCTGGTCGGTAGACACCGGCATGCCCGCGGTGTATTGCTGACGGCTGGTTCGCGGCAGCGTGACACCGGCCTGCTTGTAGGCCCACCCGGTCAGGCCCGAACAGTCGAACTCGCTCGGCCCGGTGGCTCCCCACTGGTATTCCGACCCCCGCTTGGACAACGCGGCCTGCAGAGCGTCGTTCGCGGCCCCTGGCGGCCCGAGATAGGAACCCGAGTCCTGGACGCTGCCCAGGCGCTTCCTGTCGGCCGAGGGGACCAGCTTCAACGCCTGTCGCACCTCCTTGATCTGCTGATTCAGGTCGTCCTTGTGCTGCTGTACTCGGTCGACCGCTGTTTGCGCCGCGCTGGTCGCGTCGTCCGCTCGCTTCTGCGCGTCTGCGGCTCCCGCGCGAGCCGACGTCGCGGCCGAGGTGGCGTCGCGCAGGCGATTGAGGGATTCGGCGTCGTTGGCAGCCAGCATTCCCAGGGCCGAGGACTTGTCCAGGAACTCCTTCCGCGATTGGCTGGACAACAACGCGGAAATGCGGCCGATCTGGTCACCTTGGAGCGCGGCGGCCGCCACCCCGTCCACTTTTCCGCGGAATCTGCCCGTCGCGTCCTCGGCCTGAGTAAGGGCCTCCGTCGTCGTCTCGAGGTCGGCATTGGCCTTGTCGCGAGCCGCCTGCTGCTGTCGTAAGCCGTCTTGTGCGAGCAGCAAATCCTCTTCTGTTTTCGCTGCTTGAGCGCCCAAGTCGTGGTAACGCTGCAAGGGATCCTGGCTGCTGGCCGGTGGCTGAGTTGGCTGCGCGCTGGCTGGAAGTGACCCGAGCGTTGCGGTCAGTACTGCGGCAAGGGCGATGGTCGCGCGCAGCGGGGATCGGCGTTGATACGGGCTCACGAGTGCGAAATCTCCTTGTGCTTCAACAATTTCGGGGGTGGGGCCGCCCCGAGGGCCCGCCGGTTACAGTAGGGTAACGCCGAGCCGATGTCCACTACTTGGCCTAGTACTAACCCCGCTCGGAGACGTCGGTCACAGTGGGTGACCGAGTATCGTGCATCGTGCGGAGTTTTCTTCATGCCCGTCGATCACCGGCCAAGATCCGGTTCCGGTGGTGACGCAGACCTGGCTCGCTTTCGGCTGGCAAGGAGCCTGCGATGCGCTGTGGATCGTCTCGACGATCACGACGCCATGGTCGACGAAATGGTCCGCCACGACCGGCACGTAGTCGAACTGAAAGCGCAACAACGGCAGTCGGGTCAAGGCTGCGGCCGCCGCGAGCACGCCACTGAAGGCCTCGTCGAGGTACGTTCAGGAAAGTGATGCCACCGGGCACTGGCGCCAGGTGCGTGTCCTCGATGGCGACGACCGTGAATCCGCCGCTCGCGAGCGGGAACGTCAATCTCTGTCCAGGTACTCCGAGGTCGAACACTATGCGCTCTGTCGTCCATTTGTCGAAAAAGGGAGGCGGGGACGGAGTGCACTCTCGTTGCCGCGGGCCGGAATCGTCGCGGTGGACGTTATCGCCGCTTGCTCAACACGAGCACGCCTGCGAGAACGAGCAGGCCGCCCATGGGATATCCGGTCAAGAGGTCCTGCATACCGGAGGTCGGCAGCCACTGGATGTTGGCCAGGTGCACGACCTCGTGCGAAGCCACCGTCGCGATCCCCAAAATCACCAGGAAAAACCCGAAGATCCTGCGGATGAAGCGACGATGGCCCTCCTGGGTGTAGCCGACCTTTTGAGGTGTGCGCCTGCCTGCTTCGTGGTGCGGGATCGCAGCGATTGTCGCTCCGCTGCGACGGTGTGTTCGCTTGCTGGCTCGGTTCTTCGGCATTGTCGTTCGCTTCCGTCTCCGGTGTAGTGGTGGGCGGCCGGGGCGCCGCTCGCCCACCTGTCTACTATGCAACATAGTATACGTCCAGATTGCTGATCGAGGGTGCGTGAGCACGTGGTCCCACGGCGGCGTCACGTGTGGTTGCTGCGGTCAGGAAGGGGCCTTCTTGTCGGGCTCCATGCGGGCCAATTCCCGCGTGGCCGGCCAGCCGAGGCTCCTCTGTGTCTTGGAGCCGTGCGTCGCGCGTCTGCCCCCGAACGGAAAGGATGAACGTGGCAAGACCCGCCACCGGCACCATCCGGCTGGCAGGCGAACCTCGTCATCGACGCGACTACCTCCGGGGCCGGTGCGGCCGCTTTGATGGGTTCGGCCGTCCCCGGTTTTCCGGTCCGCCCGGCGACCGAGGCGACGTGAAGCTCGCGGCCCACGAGTCCCACCTCCCGGGCGGACCGGCTGCCGGGCCGCCGACACAGATGCTGCTGCTCGCGGTCCGTTGCCCCGCACGAGATGAGTGACAGGCCCTGCTCGGCAGCGGGCAGCATCAGCGCGCCGCCACCGAGGAGCGCGCTCGGTGAGTGCAAGTCGCGTGTGGCCGACAAGGCGGCGAAACCTGCCGAGGTACTCGGCCCGACGACCGATACCATCACCTCGATCTACGGTCCGCGGTGGAGGACGACTCACCATGACCTGGACATCGCCATCAAGCTGTCGCGAGCGTTGCGGACGCCACCCTTCCTGCCGGTCAGCTACGTGGTCCGGCCTGACGGGGAAGTTCGCCGGGTTCAGCCAGCAAAGCTTTTCGTCAGTCCGGAGAAGGTCCGGCGCGCGGTCGTGCGCGCAGAGATGTGAGAAGCGCGTGAAGAGTGACGGGCACGTTTGCCCCTAGTTACTACTGAGGATAGTATCTAGTTGCGACGCCCGTTCGCGGACATTCGTTTCCGAAGTGGAGGGCACCAGCCGGGCCTGCACCTCCGGTTTCTGCCCGCCCGCCTCTGGAAAACGAACTGGCAGCCCAGTCGCTCGTGACAGTGGCACTTCGGCCGAGCCGATGAGATGAGGAGTCTGAGAGGTCTTTGGCCAAGTGGCCATAGTCAGGTTTCCTTCCTTGGTGACGTGGAGACCACCCTGATTGGCTTGGCTGTCGCCAGCCGGATATAGGTGTGAGCATGACTTCTGCAGCCGACCGAACTTTCCGCGCTCTGAGCCGCCGGCGCTTCCTCGCTTTGGGTGGAGGACTAGCCGCCACCGCGACCTTGGGAGCCTGCACATCTGACAGTTCCCCGGCTCCAACAAGGATCGGACCCGCATCCGCGAAGGTCGCCGCGGCCGAGCAGGCTCGTAAGAAAGTGGGCGCGAGCACGGTAGACGTCACGCTGACCGCTCTTCCCGCGGACGTCGATCTCGGCGGCGTTCGGGTTTCGACCTGGGCGTTCGACGGGCGGATTCCCGGCAAGGAAATCCGGGCGAAACGAGGCGACCTGGTACGTGTGCAGGTGCACAACGCGCTTCCGCAAGAGACCAGTCTGCACTGGCACGGGCTGGCCTTGCGCAACGACATGGACGGCGTGCCGGGCTTGACGCAGGATGCTGTCAAACCCGGGGGTTCGTATAAGTACGAGTTCACCGTGCCGGACGCCGGCACGTACTGGTTTCATCCTCACGTCGGCGTCCAACTCGACCGCGGGCTCTACGCGCCGCTGATCGTCGACGATCCGTCCGAACCCGGAGACTACGACCAGGAAGTCGTGATCGTTCTCGATGACTGGCTGGACGGTACCGGGCAGACTCCGGATGCTGTTTACCAGAACCTCCTGCAAAACGGCATGGGTGGCATGGCGGATATGGCTTCCATGCCGAAGTCGGCTCTGCTCGGAGGCGACGCCGGTGACGTCACGTACCCTCACTTCCTCGCCAACGGGAGGGTAGGAAACCAGCCACAGACCGTGGTGGGCAAGGCTGGCCAGCGGGTGCGCCTGCGGCTGATCAACGCCGGTGCGGACACCGCTTTCCGGGTCGGTGTGCCCGGGGTGACGATGACGATCACCCACACCGACGGGTTCCCGGTGACCGCCAGGGCGGCCGACGCGGTCCTGCTCGGCATGGGGGAGCGTGTTGACGTCGTTGTCGAACTGCCTTCGGCCACCACCGCACTCCTTGCTCTGCCCGAAGGAAAAGTAGGCTTCGCCCAAGTGGTGTTCAAGGTCGGCAGCGGCTCCTCGCCCGACGTGAGCACGCTCATGGCGGACTTCCTTCGACGTCCCGTCGTCATGGGCACGGCGCTGGCGGCCACCGAACAGGTGCTGCTGCCGGCGAAGAACCCCGACGTCACGCACGAGCTGGTTTTGGAGGGACCCACCGGTAAGTACACGTGGACAATGAACGGCAAGACCTACAATCCGGCCGAAGGCCTGGTTGTGCGGGAAGGCCAGCGAGCCCGACTGCGTTTCGTGAACAAGACCCAGATGTTCCACCCGATGCACTTGCACGGTCACACATTCCAGGTTCGCGGGCAGGCTGGTGGCGGGCCACGAAAGGACACCGCGGTCGTCTTACCGAGGCAGACACTAGAGGTCGACTTCGACGCCGACAATCCTGGCCAATGGCTGGCCCATTGCCACAACGTCTATCACGGAGAGGCCGGGATGATGACCGTGGTGTCCTACGTGGAATAGCCTTAGGCCCGGGGCGCCCCACTTGGTGAGCCAACCCTGCATCTGCTGGATTTCCGGGTCCTGTGCCTTCTCGATCCGGGCCGCCAGCTCGGTAACCTTCTGGTTGGTGCTGCGCGTCGGTGCCAGTTTGGCCATCGCGATCGCCTGACTGTGGTGCTGGCTCATCTCCTGCGCGAACGTGATGTCCTGCTGGTTGTGGTCGGCTTGCTGTGCATTCGACGGCGTATTCGCCGCCGAACTGGATTGCCTGCCGGACGTGGTGTCCCCGCTGCCGCATCCGGCCACGAGGGCGGCCGAGGTCAGAACAATGCCGCACGTGATCAAGGCATTCTTCATGGTTAGCCCTTCAACGATTCACACCCGCAGAAGGCACAAAGACGTGAGAATGCTTCGGCCGCGTCTGTCGGGAGGATGACCGGGAAGCCGCAGGAAAACCAGCCGGAACGGTGGGCCGGTGCGGACGGGGAAACCGCTGGTGATCATCAGTGCCAGTAAAACCAGCAATGAGATGCCTGCCGCGCACAGCACAGCCAGGCAGAGATGCATCAACTCATGGGAACGTGCCGGGACATGGTGTCCCGGCGCCGGCCCGACAAGGTCGGAGTAAGGTTCTGCGGCGTTTGGATTGCTACTGGCCGACATCATCAGTATCGGACCGGTGTGCTGGTCCATGCAGGTGGACGTGGACACGTGATGCATGCCGATCAGCCCGATCGCGAGCGTGCACCGCAGGAGAACCTGCCGGAGTGTGCCGGGCGCGCTCGCTTTCAAGCCCTCACCTTGGCTATTTCCCTCCGCGACCACCTTTCGGCGGTGTTGCGATGGCAGCGTGGAAGTGTCTGGCGGGGGTGATGTCGGCGTTCAGCCATGGTCCGGCCCGCTGGGTGGCCCGATTCGATGTGCGACCACCAGATAGGCGCTGCCCAGGCAGCGTCGCGCGCCTCGGCTGACCGTTCGTTCCGGGTGCTCACGCCACCGGCGCGTCGATCGGTGCACGAACTTGTCCACCGGGGGCAGGAGGGCTGTGATGTCATAGTGCACGATGTCGTCGACATGCAGACCTGTCTTGTTCATCAGTCGACGGAGCGTTCGGGCAGGAATCGCGCGGATGCCGGACTTGGGCGCTCCGTGGGACATGCCCGACGTACGGCCCAATGCTCTCTCTATTCTTCCCAGCAGGCGAAGAAATGGCCAGTACAAGACCCATTCGAAGATTCTGTAGGGGCTGAGAGGATTGAGCATCGTGACCAGAATCAGGCCGCCTGGCCGCGCTACGCGTGCGAATTCGCGTAGTGCGAGCTCGGCGTCGCAGTACTCGAGGACGCCCATCGCGACGACGACGTCGAAGCTGGCCTCGCCGAATGGAATGGTTTCTGCCTGTCCGACCGAGAGTCGTATGTCGGGTATTTTGGACAACCTGCTGGCAGCTTCTTCGATCATGGCCGCGGATTGATCGAGCGCGGTGATGCGAAAATGGTGTGGACGCGATTCGCTCAGCGCGCGCGCGAACATGCCAGGACCACATCCGACGTCGATCAGTTCGCCGCCGGTGCAGTGCTGGAGAGCGTCTGTCACGGCATGCAACCGGGAATGGAAATACCGGGCGGCGGGCCCGTGATCCTGGTAGGAGGCGGCGTAACCGGTTACGGTGATCGGATCCCCGAACTGTGCTTGTACCACGTTTTCTTTCGGGGATCTTCGCGCTTTGCCGATCCGCTGCCGCGACGTCGGCCGCGGTGCTGTGCTGACTTCCGTGAGCTTGCGATCCTCGGGCATGCGGCAGACTCCCTTGCGAGCGAATTGGCGGGCACGTTCCAGTCGCGCCGGGCATCCTCCGTGCAGTTACCACTATCCTACATAGTAGGCGATGGCACAGTGAAGAGGTTTGACAGATCGCTCTTCGAAGTGAGGGAACAGAAAAGGGACTCCATGTATGAACTGGCTGAATGTCGGGACGATTCGGCTCTTGTCGGCGAAGTCACCCACTGTTGCGTAAAACGTACTATTTGTGGTAGTATGTGCAATGCGGCCGCATTTCCGGGTGGTGCCGCGTCGGCGTGACGGGTGCGATCTCCTCCCCCTCGTCGCATCCGTCACGCCTCTCAAGCGACTGTGTCGGCAAGGCCGATCGCGGCCTTGTTTGAAGGAAGACAAGAAACGCGATGGCTAGTGTCAGGAACCGGTGAACGGGCAAGCCACGAGAGCGATCGCCGATACGAGGGCGACTCCGGTAAGGGCGGGTAGTGCGGTTGCGATCACTGCGGCCAGGCCGCACGAGAGTCCGCGCCGGAAGCGTCCACTGGGACTTTTTGTCCTTGTGAGGCGAGCCAGTCGAAGGCTGACTGCGTCGCGCGCCATGGCGAGCGCATCGTCTGGAGCGCTGTGACGGCCCACTCCCGCCAGCGCTGAGCGTAATATGTCGCTACCGCATTCCCGGGCGGCCGCGACGTCAGCCGTCAGTTCCACCAATTCGCGCATGGCTGCGGGCGACCGTCGAAACAGCGGGATGACCGGGAGCGCTTGGGATAGCGCGTCGACCCAGCTGATCAGCAAGTGGTGGCGACCACGCAAATGGGCGTATTCGTGGGCGAGGACTGCGGCGACTTCGGCGGTGGCGAGGTGCCGGGCGAGGCCGTCGGTGGCGACGATTATTCCCCGGCGATGGGCGACGCTGAAGGCCAGGGGTTTGTCATGGTCGAGCCACCAGACGGTGGGGGAACGGGGGTCGAACCGGGCGGATACCCGGAGTGTGGACAGGTATTCGGTCCGTGTCCTGGCTTGCCGCCGCGTTCCTTGCACGATGATCACCGCGAACCGCAGTGCCAGCGAGACCAGCAGGAGGCCACCGAGAAGGCCAACGAGCTCCTCTGTCCTGGGTGGCGTGCCGTGGGAAATGGCCGTCCAGCACCCGTGTACCGCGGAAAACACGGTGGGGGCACCGCCATGACCGGGAACCAGCACGAGCACGATGCCCGCAGTGGCCGCGACCACGACACCGACTGTGCTCAGCAGCCAGCCGGTCAGGGCGAGGAGCGGATCAATGCGCGTGAGGTCCAGCCTTCCGAGCAGAGCGGGAGCCAGCCACCCGACGGTGAGCGCGCCAAGGAGCAGCGCCACGGTTGCCGTCATTCGCGCTTTGCCTGTTTGCTCAGTCCTTTTCGGAGCACTACGGACTCCTGGGGCGACACCGACTGTGCGAAGTGGAGGAGAACCGACTCCGGGTCGCCCGAGGAGTCCAGGACTTCGCGTAGTGAATTGGCGGCGGCTTGAGTCCTGCTGAGGGTCGGCTGGTACAGGTAGGCCTTCCCGCTACGCTCACGTCCCACCCACTGCTTACGGTGGAGGTTGTCCAGCACGGTCAGCACGGTGGTGTAGGCGAGTGTTTTGCCGGTGTCGAGTTGTTCGAGGACGTCTCGGACCTTCAACGGTGCATCGGCGTGCCACAGCACGTCCATGACCGCCTTCTCCAGTTCTCCGAGCCCGCGCACAATTCCTCCGTGCAAGGTCTGCCGACGATCGTCGTCACCAGCTTACTAAGTAGGATAGTAGCATTTGTTCGGGTGGCGGCACGGTGAGCGTGCCCGGCAGTCGTTCAGCGGGTTGTTGCCGAGCACGCTCACCTCCTTTGCCGGCTATGCGGGCGCAGGCACCAGTCGGCCGGTGGTGTCCAGCGCTCGCAGGCACCACGCGCAGGCGACGCCGATCAAGGCGAGTGTCAACCAGGTCACGCCTGGTATGCCCGCCGCTCTAGCCAGGTCGAGAGCGCCGCCGGTCAGCAGGTTGCCGAGCAGGATCCCGATCCCGACCACGGTGTTGTAGAGCCCGTAGTGCGTGGCGACCAGCTTGTTGCCGGACAGCGCGACGATCGTGTCCATCTCGAACGGGAACACCACGATCGTGCCGACCGCCAGCAGTCCGGCCGAGGTGAGCAGCGGAAGCCAGGTCAGCCAGGGTGGGCTTCCGGAGACGTCGCCCGAGGTCAGGATCGGGGGCAGGAACGCCGAGGCCATCACTGTCAGCCCCACGGCCAGGCAACGGCCCGCGCCCCACCTCCGGCGGCACCATGCTGTGATCCTCAGCTGTCCGGCGATCGCCAGCCCGCCGGAGACAGCGAACAGCAGGGCGACCAGCACGGTGCCACTCATGCCCCCTCCCGCGATGCGGCGGGCTTCCAGCGGAAGCGCGAGATAGACCTGGAACGACAGGACGTAGGAACCGATCATTGCCAAGGAGAACAGCACGAACGACCGGTTGCCGAACACGGTCCGCCAGCCCGCCAGTACGGAGGCCGGCCGTTGGCCGTCCGCGCGTTTGCGGCGTGGCGGCAGTGACCGGATCTGCAGCACGGTGAGCACGGCGAACACCGACGCCGCGACCAGACAGGTGGCCTGGAAGGCGACGCTGGTCAGGACGAGGCCGATCAGGGGGCCGAGCAGGATTCCCGACTGGTAGAAGACGTTGAACAGGGCGAACGCTTCGACCCGCCGTTCTCCGGCGTCTTCGGCGAGGTAGGCGCGGACGGCGGGGTTGAACAGCGCGCCGGCGAAGCCGGTGGCCGCGGACGCGACGATCAGCGCCGGGATCGAGTCGACCAGGCCCAGCAGCGCGAATCCTCCTGTGCGCAGCGCGCAGCCAGCGACGATCAGCGGTTTGTAGCCGAACCGGTCGGCGAGCGTGCCGCCGATCAGGAACATGCCCTGCTGGGAGAAGTTGCGTACGCCGAGGATGAGCCCGACCGTCCAGGTGGCCAGCGCCAGGTCCCCGGACAGGTGGGTGGCCAGGTACGGCATCAGCATGTAGAAGCCGAGGTTGATGGTGAACTGGTTCAGCATCAACAGCTGTGAGGGTCGTGCGAAGGACCGGAACCGGGTCAGGACCTGCGTCATGCGAGGGCCTCCGTCAACGCTGGGTCGAGGACCGTCGAGCACCGGGTCCAGCGCTTCACGACGTTGTCCGACGGGTGGGCGATCCGGTCCGGTTCGTCAGGTGGCGGTCCGGCGAGGAGGTTGTGGTTGCGGCAGTACTCGTCGTTGTAGACCGTGTCGAAATAGCGGTGCGGACCGTCCGGGAACACCGCGGCGATCCTGGTCTCGGGTTCGCAGTTCCGCGCCGCCCACCCGGCTGCCAGCGCGACCGCGCCCACACTCCAGCCACCGCTGGCGTGATGGGCGGCCGCCAGCTGCCGGCACGCCCAGACGGACTCGGCCGGAGCCACCCAGTGCACCTCGTCGAACGCGGAGTAGTCCACGTTGCGCGGATAGATGCTCGAGCCGAGTCCTCGCATCAGGCGGCTGCCCGCTGGTTGGCCGAAGATCGTGGAGCCGATGGTGTCGACGCCGATGAGTTTGAGGTGGGGGAAGTACTGCCGGAGCACCCGCGACACACCGGTCGAGTGGCCGCCGGTGCCGACCGAGCAAACCAGGACGTCGATCCTGCCGAGCTGGGCCACCAGTTCGAGGGCGAGCGGCGCGTAGGCAGCCACGTTGTCGGGGTTGTGGTACTGGTCGGGGCAGTAAGAGTCCGGGTCGTGAGCCAGGATCTCCTGGACGCGGTCCCGGCGGGCCTGTTGCCAGCCGCCTCGCGGGTGCGGCTCGGTCACCAGCTCGACGTGGGCGCCGTACGCGGTCAGCATGTGGTGGAGGATCGGTTCCAGGCCGGGATCGGTCACCAGGACGACCGGATGTCCGTGGACGATCCCGGCGAGTGCGAGGCCGAGGCCGAGCGTCCCACTCGTGGATTCCACGATCGTGGCACCCGGGCGCAGCTCGCCGCGTTCCTTGGCTTTGGCGACCATGTGCAGGGCCGGCCTGTCTTTCATGCCACCGGGATTGTTCCCCTCGAGTTTCGCCCAGAAGCCTCGGCCTGGCGGGGTGAACGGTCGGTCGATCCAGAGCACGGGGGTGTCGCCGACCGTGGTCGACAGGCTGTGGCACCGGGCCGCGTTGGTCAGCAGCCGACCGGGGGAGGCCTGGGGCGGGTACGCGGTTTCCTTGGTGGAAAACAAAAACGTCATCAGACTCTCGATTCGCGTGAACGCCACGAAAGTGGCAGGACGATACTGGCAGTGCCCGGTGATCGGACCTGTCACACGCGGCTGACGCAGAGTTCGATGAGGTGGAGTCGTCCCAGGTCACGGCGACTTCGTGCAGACGGTCTCGGCCGGGACGTGCCGTGCGCGGTTTGTACGCTGATCGCGTTCGGCGGCAGGGCGGCCGGGGCGATGGCCGGGGCGGAAAGGTCACCTACGCGGGTGACGCGGCTGACGGTGTCCGGCATCTCGTGGCGGGCGTGGTCATCGTGTGGCGCATCGCAGTCGAGCGCGACGAATTCGGCGGCGCTCGCCGCGCCGTGGGCCTGGCCGCTTTCCAATGGACTGTGCGGATGCAGGTGAAGGAACAGAAAGGCGGCCAGTACGGCGAAGGCGAGGAGGACGTCCCATCCTCTGCGACGCGGTGTAACCGAAGAGATCCTCACAGTTGCCGGATCCTATCAGCGATGATCTTCGAATCCTCGTGTGGCACCTACTATCATTCCTAGTTGTCCGGGCGGCGAGTGATCAGGTCCGTCCGATTTCGCCGAGTGTCGGGATATACCCTGCTGGGGTAAGGTGACGTGATGCTCGGAAGCGTCGTTCGCCCGGGTGTCACGCGAAGGAGGACGCGAGTCGCTTGCCGGATTCGCCGGCAGGGATGAAGGTTCGTAGGGTGTTGTCGCGGTGCCCAGTTCTGGAGGAATCGTGAACGCTTACGTCGGCCCGTTGATGCTGCTGGTGGTGGCGCTCGCCTGTGTGGCGCTCGTCTACGAGGTGAGCAAGCGGCTCATCCCGACTTATCGGCTGCTCCGGGCCGGGCCGTTCATGGCCGGTCACGATCCCCAGGAACACGCGGTCAGCCGGTACCACGTTCGCTGGTACGCGGTGTGCCTGCTGTTCCTCGCCTTCGACATGGAAATGGTCTTCATGTATCCGTGGGCGGTGGTGTTCGCGCGGACCGGGGTCAAGGCGCTGGTCGAGATGGGCCTTTTCCTGCTCATCCTGCTCATCGGCGTGCTCTACGCCTGGCGGGAAGGGGCGCTGCGATGGGTGTGATCGACCGGCTGCGGGCGTTCGGCTTTCGCCGCCCCCATGTCCTGGTTCTCGTCGGCACGGGCGCCACACGCGAGCGGCTGGCGGCCGAGCGGTGGCTGCGTACTCAGGGATGGCCTGTCGCTGCCACCCCCGCAGACACCGATATCCTGCTGGTCTGTGGCGCGGATGCGACCATCGCCGATGCCGTCTACGCGGGAATGCCGCTGCCCAAAGTCCGGATCGAGTTCCCGCGTGGCGCGGCCACGACCGTTGGCCGGGCGTTGGAAGACGCCAGGAAGCACCTCATCGACGAAACACAGGCGCGAGCCGGTCGCCGCGATCCCCCGCAAGTGCCTACGAGGCAAGAAAACCACGCGGGCGTGCCTGAGCCTGAGGCGGAACGCGGCGGCCATGGAGGGCACCTCGCCGACCGTGGCGGACACGAGCACGGCGGTCACGGCGGGGAGGAACACTCAGGGCACTTGCACTCCGGCGAGGTCGCGGGCCTGGCGATGGCTGATCGGGCCGCCGACCGTGACGGTCTGAAACTCGACGTGCTGCACGTCCCGCTGGGGCCGGTGCTGCCGGGTTGGCCCGACGGGCTGGTGGTCGACGTCGTGCTGCAGGGCGATCTCGTGCAAGAGGTCACCGCCGTCGACGTCAGCGGCGTGCCAGCGGCCGGAATGCCGTTCTGGTCGGCCCCTTGGCTCGCGGCGCGAGCGGGTGAGCGGGTGAGCGTCGCCGAGGCCGAGCGACGTCGTGCGGCGTCCCATTTGGACAGCCTGCACCGGCTGCTCCTGGTGCTGGGCGCCGAGGGTGACTCTGTTCAGTGCGCGGTCCTGCGAGACCTCCTGCTCACCGATGCCGAAATCGTGGACGTGACCGGCCGGTTCCTGGCGCTGAGCCGACGGCTTCGGAAGTCGCGCACGATTCGCCGGATGACCGACGGCCTGGGGCCGTTGAGCGCGTCAGCGGCCCGCCGAGCCGGTGTCGGTGGGCCGGCCCAGCGTGGCGACGGGGACGTCACCGCCCGGATGAGTCGCTGGCTCCTCGAAACTGGGGAAGCCCTGCTCGCCGTGCGGAACGGAGGCGAGGCACTGCTGGATGCCGACACCTCGGAAGGCCCGCGTGGACCAGCCTCGGCTGAGGCAGCGTTGCTGACCGTCCTACCCGGACTGATCGCCGGCACCGAGCTCGCCGCCGCACGGGTGATCGTGGCGAGCCTGGACCCGGACTGCGCCGGAGCGGTGGTGCCGGGTGCCTGACGTGACCGTCTGGTGGGTCCTGCCTGTTCTGCCCGTGGTGGCGCTGGCGCTGGCGACGTTCGCCGCTTCACTCGACGCGGTGCTCGGCGCCCGCGTCGCCGGACGCGTGGTCGCGCTCGACGACGTGGTCACGCCGGTGCGGGAAGGGGTGCGCCTGCTGCTCACCCAGCGGCGAACCACCCGGCGCCCGGATTCGGTGGTGTGGCGGGTCGGGATCGGGATGGTGCCGGTGGTGGCACTGCTGGCGGCGGCGGTGATTCCGCTGGGCGGAGCCGGGACGGCGTTGTCGGACCTCGACATCGGCGTGGTCTGGTGGACCGCGTGGCTCGCCCTGCTGTGGGTGGCGCTGTATCTGGTGGGCTGGGGCGGGAACTCGGCGCTGTCGCTGGTGGGCGGCTACCGCTTCGTCGCGCAGGCACTGGCGTATGAGATGCCGCTGGCGATCACGGTGATCACCGTGGCGCTGGCGGGTGAGTCGCTGCGGGTGGGGGCGATCGTCGAGGCCCAGCAGGGGCTTTGGTACGTGGTGTGGCTGCCGGTCGGGTTCGTTGTCTACCTCCTGACCGGGGCCGCGGCCGCGTTCTGGGGCCCGTTCGCCACCCCGATGGGCGCGGACCTCGCCGGTGGGGTGACCGTCGAGCTGTCCGGAGTGGACAGACTGGTCTTCCTGGCCGGTCGCTACCTGGTGCTCGTCGTGGTGGCCGCGTTCGCGGTGCCGCTCTTTCTCGGCGGGGGAGCCGGGCCGTTGTTGCCGGACTGGGCGTGGGTGCTGCTCAAGACTTCAGCGGTGCTGTGGCTGCTGGTGTGGTCGAGGCGGCGGCTGGCGGCGGTGCGGATGGACCGGTTCGAGGAGTTCGCCTGGGTGGTGCTGATCCCGGTCACGCTCGTGCAGCTGTTCGTGGTGTGCGTGATCGTCCTGTCGACGGGAGGGTGATTCGATGGGTTCCGCGATTTTCTTCGTGCTGGCACCGGTGGCGGTGCTCGCGGGCGTGCTGGTGTTCCGGGTGGACTCCATGGTCCGCGCGACGTTCCTGCTGCTGGTGTCGTTCCTCGGCGTTGCCGGGCTCGCGTTCCTGCTGAACAGCGGGTTCGTCGGCGGGATCATGCTGCTGATGATGACTGGCGAGATGGTGATCATGGTGGTGTTCATGATCATGTTCATGATGAATCCCGGCGGCTTGATGCCCATGAAGATGGTGCACAATCAGCGATTCTCCGCGTGCGCGGCCGTGCTGACGTTCCTCGGCCTCGCGATCGTGATCCTGACCGTGCGCTGGCCGGCGCCGAAGGGCGTGGCGCCCGCAGACGTCACGCTGAGCATCGGTGAGGGCATGATGGGCTCGAAGATGCTGGTGTTCCTCACCGCGGGGGTCGCCCTGCTCGCGTGCATGATCGCCGCGCTGGCGCTGGCCACCCACCGCGGCCGGTACGACCGCTACGGCGACGACCTCGACCGGAAGACGCCCGATGACGCGGCACGCGGGGGTGTCGGGCGGTGAACCTCCAGCTGTTCCTCCTGACCGCGGCGGCGTTGTTCTCCGTCGGCCTCTTCGGCGCGTTGTCCCAGCAGTCGATCGTGATGCTGATGATGGGCTTGGAGCTCATGGTCAACGGTGTGATCCTGGCCGCGGTCGCGTTCTGGCACTACCAGTCTCCGGCCTCGGCGGACGGCCAGATCCTCGTGCTGATCGCGTTCTGCGTGATGGCGATCGAGATGGCGATGGGCTTCGCCGTGCAGATCGCGCTGTTCCGTGCTCGGGACGTCGACATGACCGACATGGCTGGGGATCTGCGGGGATGAACGCACTTCTGTGGCTGCTGCCGGGCCTGCCGCTGGGCGTCGGCGGCCTCCTGCTGCTGGCAGGGCGCCGGGCCGACCGAGTCGCGTGGCCGGTCGCTCTGCTGGCCGGGTTGGTGACTGCCGTCCTTGCGGTGACAGTCGCCGTGGGCAGGCCGAGTGTGTCGGCCGCCTGGCTGGCCGGTCTGCCCGCCGGGCTCGCGGTCGACGGGTTGTCCGCGGTGCTGGTCGTGACCGTTACGGTGGTCGCGCTCGCGGTCATCGTCTACGCGGGTGCGGACCTGGCCGCAGACGACGCCAGGGCGCGGTTCTTCGGCCTGCTGCTGGTGTTCGTGGCGGGCATGCTGAGCACGGTCACCGCGACGAACCTGGGCGTCCTGCTCGCCGGCTGGGAACTGATGGGCGCGATGAGCTACGCCCTGATCGGCTTCTGGTGGCCCGACAGCAGGCGGGTCGACGCGGCCAACACCGCGTTCCTGGTCACCCGAGCCGCGGACCTGGGCCTCTACCTCGCGTGCGCGGGGGCGTTCGCCGCCGCGGGCACGCTCGAGATCGACCGGCTCGCTTCGCTGCCCGACGGGTGGCGGGCTGTGGTCATGGCGGGCCTGCTGGTGTCGGCATTGGGCAAATCCGCGCAGATTCCTTTCGCCTTCTGGCTTTCGCGCGCCATGGAGGGCCCCAGCCCAGTGTCGGCACTGCTGCACTCGGCGACGATGGTCGCGGCAGGGGCCTACCTGTTCCTGCGCACCGGAGACCTCCTGGCCGCCGAGCCTTGGGCGGCGACCACCGCCGCGTGGGTGGGCGTGTTGACGGCGTTGCTGCTTGGGCTCGTCGCGGTGGCGCAGACCGACTTCAAACAGCTGCTCGCCGCGTCGACCTGCGCGCAGATGGGTTTCCTCGTTCTCTCCGCCGCGGCCGGCAGCCGGGAAGCCGGGATGGCCCACCTGGTCGCGCACGCGGCCACGAAGTCCTTGCTGTTCCTCGCCGCGGGCACCCTGCTGCATTTGCTCGGTACCAAGGATCTGCGTGAACTCGCCGGTGCGGGCCGTCGGCTGCCGCTGGTGGGTGCGGTCGCGGCGGTCGGTGCGTTGTCCTTGGCCGGAGCGCCGCCGTTGTCGCTTTGGATCACCAAAGACGGCGTGCTCGCTGGTGTCCTCCGGTCGAGCACGCCGCTCTACCTCGCAGGACTGGCCGCGGGAGCGGTTTCCGCACTGTACGCAGGAAAGGCACTGGTCCTGCTGCTGCGGCAGACCGAGGAAGCGCCCACCGAGCGACCCAGGGTGCCCGTGGCGATGGCGATTCCGATGATCGTGCTCGCGGTCGCCGCGGCGGTGCTCGGCCTGGTCTGGCTCCCCACGGAGGCAACGGTGGCCGAGCTGGTGCTGTCCGGCGCGCTTGCCCTGGTCGTGCTGGGCGCGGTGACCTGGTGGATCCACAGTGGACGAACGGTGCCGGACGGCGTCCTGCGTCGGTGGTTCGCGAACTGGCTCGGGCTCGAGTGGCTGGCCAGGCGGCTGGTCGCTGTGCCGGTGTACGCCCTCGCCCGTGGACTGGCCACAGTGGACGGTGCCACCGAACGCGCAGCTCTGCGGGGCACCGGCGTCGTCGGCCGGGCCGCTGCCGAGGTCCGAGAACGCCGGGTCAGTGTCGACGGGCTGGTGGATGCTGTCATGCGCTGGACGGCGCGGTCCGCCAAGCTTGGCCGCGGTGTCGACGACCGGCTCGTCGACCGCGCCGTGAACGCCGTCGCCGTCGGAACCGGGTGGCTGGGCAGGATCGCCCGCCGCCCGCAGACCGGGATGTCGCACCAGTACTACGCCCAGGCCGTCGTTGGTTTCGCCGCGTTGGCCGTCCTGCTCCTGATCGTGTTGAGGTGACGTGGTGCTGTCCCTGATCGTCTTCCTGCCCCTGCTGGCGGCACTCGGGCTGTACCTGGTGCCGCGCCGGGCGGAACGGTTCGTCCGCGTCGCGGGCATCGCGGTGACCGGGGTGGTGTTGCTGCTCGTGGTCGTCCTCTGGCTGGGCTACCGGACACCGCCCGCGGGGCACTTCGCTTTCGAAGAGCGGCTGCGCTGGATTCCCAGCCTGGGCGCCGGTTACCACCTCGGGGTGGACGGCCTGTCGTTGCCGCTGGTGGCGATGTCCGCCTTGCTGTTCTTTGTCTGCGCGATCTATTCCTGGCGTGAGAAGCGGCGGATCCGGGAGTACACCGCGCTGTTCCTCTTGCTCGAGGCCGTCTCGATCGGCGTCTTCCTGGCACTGGATCTGGTGCTGTTCTTCGTGTTCTGGGATCTGTCCATTGTGGGCATGTACTTCGTCATCGCGCTGTGGGGACACGGCGACCGGCGGCGGTCCGCGCTGAAGTTCTTCCTCTACACGTTCCTCGGCTCGCTCGCCCTGCTGCTGGGGATCATCGGCCTGTACGTCTTCGCGAGCCCCGCCACCTTCGACATGGTCGAGCTCACTCTGCAGACGCCGCTCGCCACGGCAGGCGCGGCCGCACCGCTGGTCATGCTCGGGCTGGTCATCGGGTTCGGCGTCAAGACCCCGGTCGTGCCGGTGCACACCTGGTTGCCGCCCGCCCACACCGACGCGCCCGCGACCGGCTCGGCGATCCTGGCCGGGGTTCTGCTGAAGATGGGGACGTACGGCTTCCTGCGCGTCGCGATGCCGATGCTCCCGGACACCTGGCGCGACTGGTCGTGGGCGCTGATCGCGCTCGGGGTGGTGTCGGTGCTGTGGGGCGCGCTGGTCGCGTTGGCACAGCGGGACTTCAAACGGATGATCGCCTACACCTCGGTCAACCACATGGGGTACATCCTGCTGGCCATCGGCGCCGCCGGGCTGGTCGCGGATTCCCCGCAGCAAGCCCGCGAACTGGCCATTACGGGCGCGGTCGTCCAGATGGTCTCGCACGGCCTGATCACCGGCGCGCTGTTCCTGCTCGCCGGGGTGCTGCATGACCGCGGCGGGACCTACGACCTCGAAGCGTGGGGCGGGCTCGCGAACCCCGCACCCGTCTTCGCGGGGGCGACCGCGATCGCGGCGTTCGCGTCGCTCGGGCTGCCCGGCCTGTCGGGGTTCATCGCCGAGTTCCACATCTTCCTCGGCAGCATGCGGCCCGCGCCCATCCCGACCGCGCTGGCGTTCCTTGGCATCCTGCTGACCGCGGCGCTGTTCCTGATCGCTGTGCAGAAGCTGCTGCTCGGCCCGGTGCGGGGGCGGTCCGAGGGCGTGCGCGACCTGCGGTCGCACGAGGCGATCGCGGTACTGCCACTGCTGGCCCTGTCCGGGGTGATCGGGATCTTCCCGCGATTCCTGCTCGACATCGTTGAGCCGGCGTCGCGGGCCGTGACCGAACTGGTCGCCCGATGACCGCAATGATGAACGAAACCCCGGGCGCGCTGCTGCCCGAGTTGCTGCTGCTCGCCGGGGCGGTGTTCGGCCTGCTCACGGGGCTGTTCCTGCCGCGGCGCCGTCAGTGGATCGTCGCGGTCGTCGCCGCGCTGGCCATGGTCGGCTCGATCGTCGCCGCAGCGCTCGACCTGGCGCGTGAACCGCAGCGGGTGTTCGACGACAGCTATGCCGTCGACGTGCCGCTGGGTGTGGTCCGCATCGGCGTGGCCACCGGAACGCTCCTGGTGCTGGCGTTGTCGGTCGCGCCGGTGCGGGGACACCGCAGGGAGACCGAGTACTACGTCCTGCTGCTGTTCGGCGCGCTCGGCACCATCATGATGGCGGGCGCGGCCGACGTGCTGCTGCTGATGGTCACCTACCTGCTGGCCAGCATCCCGCTGTACACGCTGGCGGCGTTCCACCAGGACGCGCGGGGGACCGAGGCTGCGCTGAAGTACTTCCTCAACGGCGCGCTCCTGGGCGTGCTCATGCTTTTCGGGCTCACGCTGCTGTACGGGGCCGGCGGTGCCACGGCCTACGGCGAACTCGGCAAAGCGCTGCCCGGGGCGTCGCAGCCGCTCGTCGCGGTCGGGCTGGTGCTGACCTGCGCCGGGCTGGCCTTCAAGCTGGGCGGTGTGCCCGCGCATTTCTGGGTGCCCGACGTGGCGGAAGGCGCGTCGGCCCCGGTGGCCGCCTACGTCACGACCCTGCCCAAGATCGGCGCCGCGGTCGCGCTGCTGCGGCTGGTCACCGAAGCGCTGCCCGGGGTGCGCGTCGACTGGTCGTTGCTGATCGCGATCATCGCGGCGGCGAGCATGACCCTGGGCAACCTCGCCGCGTTCTGGCAGCAGTCGCCGACCAGGTTGCTCGCGTACTCGACGATCAGCCAGATCGGCTACCTCCTGATGGCCGTGGCCGCTGCGCTGCGGTCCGAACTCGCGACCCCGGCGCTGCTCTACTACCTCGCGGCGTACCTGGTCACCAACCTCGCGGCCTTCGCTGTGGTGGTCGCGCTGCCTCGAGCGCAGGTCCTAGGTGACTACGCGGGACTCGCTCGCAGGCATCGCGCGCTCGCGGTGGTTCTGCTCGTCTCGCTGCTGTCACTGATCGGTATCCCGCCGCTGGCCGGGTTCGTGGGCAAGCTGGGCGTCTTCGCCGCGGCCATGGACGCGGGTCTCGCCTGGCTGGTCGTGCTCGCCGCGCTCAACACGGTCGCGAGCGTGTTCTATTACCTGCGGTGGCTCGCACCGGCCTTTTTAGACAGTCGTCAAGATGGAGAACCGGACAAGCTGGCCGATTCGGGGAGTTCGCCACGGATCACCGCGTACGTCGCCGCCCTGCTGACGGTTGTGCTCGGTCCGGCAGGCGGCTTGCTCTACGCGGTGCTCTGATCTTCTACCAGGGGTGGTTATAGCGCGTTTGGTTCCTCTGTAGGCAGTACCGAAGCTGCTGTGCGGAAGGCCTTCTGCGTGCAGACGGGTACCTCACGACGACGTTGACGCATCACCCAATTCTGTCTACGATTGTCTATAGTAGATAGCCTGGAGGTCAAGATGCGGGCCAAGGCCTTGGTATGGGCGATTCATCCTCACAGTCCGGCTTGGCGGGACGTCGACACGATAGGTTCTGCGCTGGCCATTGATTTCCGCACTGAGGAAAGACAAAGTGATTTGGCGCCGCGGCGATCAGGCCGATCGGTCACAGGGAATTCCGGCACGCGGCGGTAGTGTCCTCCGGCCGGAGGCGCAGGTTGTCGAAGGCGGGATCCCGCCTTCGACCGCCGATTTCGGGTTCGGTCGTCGTTGGCGACACAAGATGATCGGGAGTTGGCATGCCGTTTTCTGGTCTTGTCCGTGATGGAGTCAACCGGATCCTTCGGCCGATGGGGGTGCAGGTCGTTCGTGGCTACACGACCGACCCTGCCGTGGGCACGTTCCTCTCCGCGCGGAAGGCTGCGGCCGGGGCCAAGCGTGCGGGCTTGTCCATCGGAGACTACCTCGACAACTACAGTGCGGAGCCCGGGGCGACGTCGGACGCTGTCGAGGCGATGCTGCGGCTGGCCGGGTTCGAAAGCGGTGTCGAGCGGGTCTGTGAGATCGGCGCCGGAAGTGGTCGGTACGCGGTGAAGGTCATCGCAGGGCTGAAACCCGAGGTCTACGAAGTCTACGAGACCGCACCGGACTGGCTCCCCCTGTTGCGCACGCTGCCGTCTGTTGTCGTCAGAACCGCGGACGGACACGCGCTGGGGGAAACCAAGACCGCGTCAGTGGATCTCGTGCACGCGCACAAGCTTTTCGTCTACATCCCGTTCGCCACCGTCGTCGGCTACCTCGAGGAGATGGTCCGAGTCGTCCGCCCTGGCGGCATTGTCGCTTTCGACGTCTTCACCGAAAACAGTCTGGATGACGGTGTCGTCAAGGCCTGGATCGCCGACAATGTAACGCTCTATGGCGTACTTCCTCGTGCCTGGACGATCGACCTGCTCGCCCGGCGCGGGCTGTCGCTGGTAGGGACTCATCTCGTTCCGCTCAGTGGCAGTCATACCGAACTGCTTGTCTTCCGGCGCAGCTGACGGGACGTGGGTGTGCACACCTTCAGCCGTGCTTTCGGCCTGTGGTCCGCGCCGAGGGCGTTTCCGGTGGCGATAGTGCCCGGCATCGGTGCCGGGCACTGATCGTCGGGGTTACCGCGTAAAATGAGACGTACCCGCCATCTCGCCCTCCACGGCGCGACCACGGCGAGTTGGGCACAGCTGCCATCGACTCCGGCGGCCCACTGCTCCTGATCGGCGGGGCAGGCGAGCCCAGAGCATCGGAACTGTCGACCGTTCGGCGATCAAGTCTTCCCAAACATCTGCATCAGGACACTCCACTCAGAATGTCGCGGCTGTCGAGTTCAGGGACATCGTCGTAGCGAACGCGTCGCCAACTGCCAACGGGCGGGCAACGGCGACGAACAGCGACGACTTGACGGTGCGATCAAGGTCCTCGAAAGTACCCATCGAGGGATGCGGCATAAGGGAGCGACGTTTCGGTCGTCGGCAGTGCCCGGCGAATTGGGCTGGCTCTGTCAGGCGGTGGCCGAGGGTTTGTCGCGCACGCCCAGTCGCAGGTGCTCGATGTGATATACGGCCTCGTCAAGCAGTTGCGCGACGTGGGTGTCGTACAGGCTGTAGACGATGCTGCGGCCCGACCGTGTGCCGGTGACCAGGCTCAGTGCCCGCAGCAGGCGCAGTTGGTGCGATACCGCGGACTGCTCCATGCCCACCGCCTCAACAAGTTCCCCCACGGTGCAGGGACTCTGCCGCAGGCGGGTCAGCATCAGCAGTCGACTCGGTGTGGCCAGCGCCTGCAGCGTCGCGGCCACGGTCGCGGCACCCTCGGCGTCCAGCGACGCCGCCGGGGTATCCCTGCCTTCGACTCCGTGACCCATACCGGCATCTTAACATCAGGTACACATGAAGACGTCGTCATATGTACCTGTACAGTGGTCGTGTTCGCTGCCCACCCACGCTGATTCCGGAGGACCCGGTGGCACCCACCCAGACCGAGACCCGCCCGGCTGAGACCCACCCGTCGCGGCCCGCGCTGCGAGCACGACGCAGACGAGCGTTCGCGTTGCCCGAGGTCCGCTGGGCAGCGCTATCCACTGTGCTGTTCCTGGTCGGCATCGCCGCGCAATTCAGCGGTGGCCCGGCTTGGTTGTGGTGGGCGCTGTATCTGGCCTGCTATGTCACCGGCGGCTGGGAGCCTGCCTGGGCCGGGCTACGGGCACTGCGGGAGAAGTCCCTGGATGTCGACCTGCTGATGATCGTGGCCGCGATCGGCGCCGCGGCGATCGGGCAGGTCCTCGACGGCGGTCTGCTGATCGTCATCTTCGCCACTTCCGGCGCGCTGGAGGCGCTGGCCACCCAACGCACCGCCGACTCGGTCAAGGGCCTGCTCGACCTGGCTCCCGAGCAGGCCACCCGCCTGCTCCCCAGCGGTCGCGAGGAGCGTGTCGACACCGCGGCCCTGGTGGTGGGTGACGTGGTCGTCGTCCGGCCCGGTGAGCGCATCGGCGCCGACGGGCAGGTCGTCGTCGGGGCCAGTGACGTCGACCAGGCCACGATCACCGGCGAACCGTTGCCCGTGACGAAAAACGTCGGCGACGAGGTGTTCGCCGGCACCCTCAACGGCACCGGCGCACTACGGGTGCGGGTGGACCGGGCCGCCTCCGACACCGTGGTCGCCAGGATCGTGGCACTGGTGGAGGAAGCCTCGGCCACCAAGGCGAAGACCCAGTTGTTCATCGAGAAGATCGAACAGGTCTACTCGGTCGGCGTTGTCGTGGCGACGCTGGCGTTGTTCTTCGTGCCGCTGGCCTTCGGCGCCGACGTGCAGTCCACCCTGCTGCGGGCGATGACGTTCATGATCGTCGCGTCGCCCTGTGCGGTCGTGCTGGCCACCATGCCGCCGCTGCTCTCGGCGATCGCCAACGCGGGCCGTCACGGCGTGCTGGTCAAGTCCGCGGTCGTGATGGAACAACTCGGCGACATCACCACGGTCGCGTTCGACAAGACCGGCACCCTGACGGAAGGCACCCCGCGTGTCGCCGACATCCGGGTGCTGACCGGCTCCGGACTGGACGAGCAGGAAATGCTCCGTTTCGCCGCCGCGGCCGAGCACCCCAGTGAACATCCCCTCGGCCGTGCGGTGGTGGCCGCGGCCCGCGAGCACGACGTGTCTCTGCCTCCCGCCGAAGAGTTCACCTCAGTCCCCGGCCTCGGAGTCAGCGCGCTGGTCGAAGGGCGTCGAGTCGCTGTCGGCAGCCCCCAGCGCCTGCTGTCGGCGACACTTATGGAGGGGCAGCCGGGCCACGCCGCGGCCCAGGCGGGCGCGATCGTCGCGGAACTGGAAGCGCTCGGCCGCACCGCCGTTGTTGTGATGATCGACGATATCCCTGCCGGTGTTCTTGGGCTGGCCGACCGGCTCCGCCCTGCCGCCGCACAGACAGTCGCTGATTTGACCGCGCTGACCGGCACCGCTCCGGTGCTCCTCACGGGCGACAACCCGCGCGCAGCAACCCATCTCGCTGCCGAGGTCGGCATCACTGACGTCCGTGCCGGCCTGCTGCCGCAGGACAAGGTCGCCGCGGTACGGGAACTGGAAGCCGCCGGGAGCAAGGTGCTCGTGGTCGGCGACGGCGTCAACGATGCTCCCGCGCTGGCCGCCGCCCACACCGGTATGGCGATGGGCCGAGCCGGTTCCGACCTCGCCTTGGACACCGCCGACGCCGTCGTGGTCCGCGACGAGCTGGGCACGGTGCCCGCGGTGATCGCCTTGTCCCGACGGGCGCGCCGGTTCGTGATCGCCAACCTGATCATCGCCGCGACGTTCATCACCGTCCTGGTGCTGTGGGACCTGATCGGCACCCTGCCCTTGCCGCTGGGCGTGGCCGGGCACGAAGGTTCCACCGTCATCGTCGGGCTCAACGGACTGCGCCTGCTGCGCGACTCGGCCTGGCGACCTCGCCGCAACGGTCGTTGACAGGGGCGATTCCCGGTTTGCCAGACTGCGTCGGTGAGCATTCCTCGCCAGACCAGGCGCCACACTCTGCTGCGTCGCGGCTTTGCCCTGGATTCCCTGATCGAGATCGGCGCCTCGATGGTGGTGATCTGGGAGCTGTCCGGAAGTGGAGAGCACCGGCGACACCATGCGCTTCGGCTGATCGGGATCGCGTTCGTCGTAGTGGGGGTGTACCTCGCCGTCCAGTCCACATTCGTGCTGGCCAGCGGCTTCCACGCGGCGACCAGCCCGCTCGGGATCGCCTGGACAGCGCTGACCGCGGTGGTGATGTTCGGCCTCGCGGCCGGTAAGGCACGGACCGGCACCGCGCTGGGCAACGCGGTGCTGCGCACTGAGGGACGGGTCACCCTCGTCGATGGCATCCTCGCGGCGGCGGTACTGGCCGGGTTGGTGCTCAACACCACGCTGGGATGGTGGTGGGCCGACCCGCTGGCTGGCTATGCGCTGGTGTTCTACGCCGCCCGCGAGGTCCGTGCCATCATCCGCGAGCAGTGCTAATGCCGATCCTCAAGCTCGTCGCGTTCGTTCTGCCGCTCGGGCTGGACTCGTTCGGCGTGGCCGCCGCGATCGGCGCCGCCGGTCGACTGACCGCACGGGCGCGGTGGCGGATCTCGGCGCTGTTCGTGGTGTTCGAGGCCGGGATGCCCTTGATCGGCCTCGCCTTGGGCGCGCCGTTGGCCCACGTGATGGGCGATACCGCCGACTACCTGGCCGCTGCCGCGGTCATCGCCATCGGCATGTGGATGCTGCTGCACAGTGAACAAGACGAGGAGGAGAAGACCGGGCGGCTCGCCACCGCCCAGGGCGTCGCACTGCTCGGGTTGGGCATCAGTATCAGCCTGGACGAACTGGCCATTGGCTTCAGCCTTGGCCTGACTCACCTGCCGCTGATCCCGGTCATCGTCGGTATCGCCGCGCAGGCGTTCCTCGCGGCGCAACTCGGTCTGCATCTGGGCAGGCGGATCGCCGAACGCTACCGCGAAGCAGCCGAACGACTCGCCGGGATCGTCCTGATCGGCTTGGGCCTGTTCCTTGTCGCCGAGCGAGTGTTCGCGTGAACCGCGGCCGCCCCCCCCAACAGCACGTTTCCCAGCGTTCAGTGCACTGGCCTTGGCCTGTTTCCCGGTGAAGCCGTGTCGCCTGGGGGCCGGGGCTGCTGAGCGGTGGGTGGTCGGGTCTCGCGCGGCCACCCACCGCGATTTCAGCGGTGTCAAGCCATCAGGCGCAGCAGCCTTCGGGCTGGTTCGCCTTGTCCGCCTGGCCGGTGGTGGCGTCGGGCTGGCAGCAGGTTGCCGGTGTGGCGGTGGTGGCGCTGTCGGTGCCGTACGTGCTGGAGTCGTCCTTGACGGTGTAGACCTCCCACGGTTCCTGGCCGGGGCCGTGCACCCATACCTTGTCCTGCAGCGCGTAGCAGCAGGTGGTGCCGTTCTCGACCAGTGTCTCCATGCCCTCGCCGGTCAGGCGCTTGCTGGCGGCGTCGACCTGCTCGGTGGACTCGACCTCGACGCCGAGGTGGTCCATCACGGTGGCCTGGCCCGGTTCGCCTTCGAGCAGCACCAGCTTCAGTGCGGGCTCGGCGATGGCGAAGTTGGCGTAGCCGGGCCGCAGCTTCGCCGGCTCGGTGTTGAACAGCTTTGAGTAGAACTCGATCGACCCCTGCAGGTCCCCGACGCGCAGCGCGAGCTGAACTCGTGACATCCCAGCCTCCTTGGATAGACATCTGTCAAAACAAGACAGGACTTAGATTGCCCTCTAGATAGATGCCTGTCAACATAGACAAATGTCGAAGCAACTCCCACTGGCTTCGACCTGACCGGCCCGACCATCTCCCACCGCCTCAAGGTGCTGCGCGAATCCGGCCTCATCGACGGTGAGCGGCGCGGTACCTGGGTCTACTACCGGGTCCACCCCGAAGTCCTCGCCCGCGTGTCCGCGGTGCTGGTGCCTGGCGAGTCCGGTGTGATGACCGCGTGACGACCACCGACATCCACCTGCCGGTCTGGATTGTCGCCGCCATGCTGGTTGGCCTGCTCGCCGGGCGGGCGATCCCCGGCCTGAACGCCGCGCTGAACGCGGTGTCGGTCGACGGGATCTCGCTGCCGATCGCGATCGGGCTGCTGGTCATGATGTACCCGGCTCGATACCGGCGACGCCAGCTTCGAAACGACCGCGCCGGACCGGACGACCTGGAACGCCGCGACGTCGTGCTGCTCGAACGCCGCAGGAGCGAAGTCGGGACCCCGGAGCGACGGTCTTCAACCATCGGCGGATGGGCCGCAGGCTCGACCGCGTCATCGACTCCCTCCAGCGCCACCTCGCCGCCGAGAGCGAGGCGGACATCCGACGGGGCATGCCCTGCCCGCGCCGCTGGGACCCGTTCTTCCAAGACTTCATGACCCTCGCGGACATCTACCACTACCCGACCCAGCACTTCGACTTCCACCAGCACCAACTCACCCTGAAAGAGCCACCGGGGCCGTCGGCATAGATGACCTCGTGGTCGAGGACCAGGACCGCCAGCTTGGCTCCTGGCGCTGCTCGGGATCCTGGGCCTGGCCGCGGTCGTGCTCGTCGACGAGTTCGCCGAGGTCGTCGTCATCGCCAATGGCGTCCGCGCCCTGGACACCACGACCGCGCCCCTGCCGGTCGCCGTCATCAGCACGACCGGGGCAGCGTGAGCTCACCCGTCCGGGTGTAGACGTCGGGGTGAAGACGTTCGCCATGAGCGGCGGCTGGTTACTACGGCGCCGTCCCGTGGCGGGTGGGCCGTGCGCGCGTCGCAAATGCTCCGCCCTGAGGGTCATTGCGGGGCGCGAAGCCCAGCCACAGTGACTGTCACGAGCCGGTGGGCCGCGGCCGCGGACGGCAGGTTGCTGGCGGCAGTGAGGGCGTGCAGGCAGTAGCCGGCGAGTTCGTCGGGTGCGACGTCGGTGCGGATGGCGCCCGCTTGGGCGGCTTGGGTCAGCAGGTCGGTGAACATGTCGCGCAGGTGTTGCTGCGCGCGTGCGACGTGCTCGTCGGGATGCAGGAGCGCTGCGAGTTCGGTGCCGTGAGGCTCGTGTCGGTGATGCTGTACCCGCTGTTGGTGAATGAGCGCGTAGGCGTGCAGGACCGCTTCGAGCCGCTCGCCAGAGTCATCGACGCGGTCCCGGACTTCGGCGAGCTGGGCGAGGTGGTCGGCGATCTGGCGCTCGTGCCAGGCGGACAGGATCGCCTCGACGTCGGGGAAGTACTTGTACAGCGTCGCGCGTCCGATGCCGGTCTTCTCGGCGATCCGCGACATCGTCACCGACGTCAGCCCGTGCTCGGCTACTAGTGCCGCCGTGGTGTCCAGTGTCGCGTCGCGCACCGATTGGCGGTGCGCCTCGATCGTCTCGTTCCACAGCTTCGGCACCCATCGAGCATACACAGCGACGTTGTCAATACAGTATGACTTGACAGCGACACAATGTATCGATAAACCTGGGTGTCATGAGGCTCCCGTTAGGCACACTCGGTGAAGAGGGGCATGCGCATGGCTGACGCGCCGCACAACCCGCATCCCGGTTCGACGACTCCACGCGGACCGGACGACCTGTACGTCACTCCACCGCCGTGGAACATCGGCCGCCCGCAACCGGCGTTCCAGGCCCTTGCCGACGCGGGTGCCCTCCGAGGCCGGGTGCTCGATGTCGGCTGCGGGACCGGTGAGCAGGTGCTCCTGGCCGCCGGGCTCGGCCTGGACGCCACCGGTGTGGACCTGGCGTCCGCGGCACTGCGCACCGCTGAGGACAAGGCGCGTGACCGGGGGCGTACGGCACGGTTCCTCCGCTGGGATGCCCGCAAGCTGGCCGAACTCGGGGAGTCCTTCGACACCGCGCTCGACTGCGGGCTGTTCCACATCTTCACCGGCGACGACCGCGCCGTGTTCGCCGACAGCCTGCGATCCGTGCTGGCGCAGGATGGCCGCTACTTCATGTTGTGCTTCAGCGACCGGCAACCGGACGGCAGGTGGCCGTGGGTGCACCGGGTGACCCGAGACGAGATCACCGCGACCTTCGCCGATGGATGGCGCGTCGACTCGATCGAACCGGCCACGATCGACATCACGACCGACCCCGACGGCATCCGGGCCTGGCTGGCGAGCATCACCAGGAGGCCCTGATGACCTCCGAAACCGATGGCGAGACCGTGGCTCGCCGAAAGCGCCGTACGACGATCGGCCTGGCCGCGGCCGCCGTGCTGGCTGTCGCCGTGCACCTGGGGCTGGCCGGAGCCGCGTGGGCGTCCGCACCGTGGACCGGCTGGGCCACCAACATCGTCCTGGCGGTCGTCGTCGTGAAAGTCGTCGGCGTGACGGTCATGACCCGCCTGGCCACCCGGCGCGGCAGGGCCTCCCATCGCCCCGACACGTTCGGGCCCACCGCCCACCTCGCATCCTCGGCGAGGCATCTCGGCGCGATCCTTGGCCTCCCATGGACAAGGCGCAGGGGGAACCCTGTGGGGGAGGAGCCGATCACCCGATCCGTCGCTCGTATTCCGACGCCGAAAGGTGAGCGGTACGCCAAACAACTGTGCAGCCACGCCGCCTGGAAAACTCCCCGCGCGGAGTGGACCCCGCCGGACGGTGTGATCGAGTTCCCCGCCGACATGGGGACCTGCCGGATGACCGTGGAGCCCGACCACCTGCTCCTCGCCATCGAGGCCACCGACGCCGCGAACCTCGCCAGGATCCAACAGATCATCGGCGCGAACATCGAGCGCTTCGCCAGCCGAGACGGCCTCACCGTCGAGTGGATCCCGGACGCAGATCACTAGACCTGCGACTGCGTCCCGCGCCGCCCGGACTCGCCGGCTCGTCGGACGGTGATCCGCCGCTCCTCGCGGATTCCCTGGGGTGGTGTCCTGGTCGGGAACTATCTACTACCTCCGTACGTAGATAGTAAGAGAAGGTGGTCGGACGCCCGTGCCGGCCCCGGTGGAGGAGCCATGCAGTCGGTGTTGTGGGGTATCGCGGTCCTGGCCTGCCCGGTCGGGATGGGCCTGATGATGTGGCTGATGATGCGCGGCCAGCGCAAAGACCATGGTGACGCGAAGGAACAGCAGGTCGCGCAGTTGCGCGCGGAGGTGGAGCAGCTCAAGGCCGAGCGCGCGAAGGGCCTCCGCTGATGCCTACCTGGTTCGTCGCGGCGGTCGCGATCGCGGCGGTCACGGTCACTTACTTCTCGTGTGTGCGGCCGATGCTGCGCGAGCGTGGGCACTGCGACGCGCCCGGCAGAGGTGGCGACCTGGATCGGCGGATCGCCGAACTGCGGGAGGAAGTGCGCGTGTTGCGCGCTCAGGACTCCCTCGATGGTAGCCACTGATGGATCGATCGAAGGCTGGCGAGGGGGCGGTGGCGATGACGGATCCGGGACTGCGGGCCTCGGACGCCGATCGGGAGCGCGTGGTGTCCGGTTGCGCGAGCAGGCGGGCGAGGGCCGACTGACGTTGGAGGAGTTCCCGGAGCGGTCGGCCGTCGCGTACCAGGCTCGCACCCTGGGCGACCTCGATGCGCTGACCTGTGATCTTCCCGTCCCTGAGCCATCGCCGCGCGGACGACCTCGCCGCGATGGCTGGTGCCGACGGTGATCGTGCTCGCGGCGGGCCCCTTGCTGGCAGCGGCGGGTCCGGTGACCGCGGACGCGATGAGCCAGATGATGGCGGAGGTGGGCCGCCTGTGCGGCTGACCCCTTGCGGTCAGTCGTGGCCGGGGTAGACGAACCGGCGGTGGATCAGGTGGGTGTCGTCGGTGAGGGTTTCCTCGCTGAGCCGCCCCCGCCCGTCGAGGGTCAGGGCGACGGTGATGGCGGCGGCCGGGTAGCCCAGGGCGAGCCGGACCGGTTGGCCGTCGCGGGAGATGCGCGTGGCGATCGGGGCGCTGCCTGCGGCGTAGGGCTCCTGGGAGGCGAAGAACTCCCCGGTCAGGTCCAGCTGCTGGGGTTCGGGCAGGGCGGTGGTGGTGTCGCTGGTGACGGACTCGTAGAGGGTGAGGCGGTCCATTCGGCGCAGCGCCTGCACCGCACGGGCCAGTTCGGCCGTGCCGGAGGTGGCCGGCCAGGGTACGAGCAGGCTGACCGTGCCGCCCAGCCAGGTGGATGCGTCGGCGTGCAGGCTGAGCACGTTGTCACCTGCCTTCCAGTCCACAGTGGACATGAAGCAGCCGTCGCCGCAGCCATGAAACTCGACCGGCGTGCTGTCCTGACGCGGCGCGGTGAGCCGGCCGGAGAGCGTGAAGTGCTGGACCGTTTGGGGCGCGTAGTAGTCGCCGCGGCGTGGTGTGGTCAGCCGCACCACCAGTTGCCCGTCGCTGGCCTGCGCGGTCACCCCGACCTGACCGGCCAGGGTGCTCAGCGGGACGACCTGCCCGCGGGGTGGTGGTGGTCCGGGTTGCTTGCTGGTGGCGGGCGGGGTCGAGACGAGTACCGCGCTGATCGCGAGCACCCCGATGAGCACGACGCTTTCGATGCGGGTCAGCAGGCGCACCCGGTCGGGGAGGTCCCGGCGCCGCAGGGCGAGTCGGGCGGTGAGCGCCAGGCTGGTCGCAAGGGCGACGAGGCCGAGTTTGATCAGCAGGATCTGCCCGTAGGTGGTGCTCAGCAGTGCGGAGAGGGGCACCAGCAGCAGTGCGCTGATGACCCCGGTGGTCACGACGAGCGCGAACATCCAGGCGGCGAGCCGCAGGTAGCCGGCCAGCACCCACCGCACCGCCGGGCGCTCCCCGCGCCACACGAGGATGGCGCGGGCCACGTGCGTCAGGGCGCCCACCCAGACCGCGACCGCAGCGAGGTGCACGCCGGTGAGCAGGGCACCGAACCCCGGTGTGGTCACGTTCGCGTGTGAGCGCCATCCCTCGGCGAGCACCACGACGACCAGCGGTACGACCGTCCACGGCCGCCACCGTCCACTTCGGACGACAGAGAGTCCGAACGCGACGGTCAACCCCAGGGTTTCAGCGATCAGCAGCGGCCCGACTCGGCCCTGCCACAGGGCGGTCGGCGTGCTGGTGTCCGCGATGAGCAGGATCGCCAGCCCCGCTGCGCCGCCCAGCCCGACGAGCACACCGGGCGGCACCCACGAGCGCAGGACGGGAAGGCGGGGGTTCTCCGCACGGGCGGAGGCGGTGAGGCGCTCGCCGAGCACCCCGCCCAGCGCGAGGGCGAGGCCGGTGAACAGCAGCCACCGCAGGGCCGCCTCGCCCCACGAGGTCGACGGGCCACCGGTCGTGCCGGTGCCGGTGACCGTGGTGCCGACGGCGAAGCGGAACTCTTCCTCGACCTGGTCACCGTCGGACCCGGTCGCCTGCCAGCGCACCCGATAGGTGCCCGGGTCCAGTTTTCCCGCGAGTTTGGCCGTGACGACGTGGCCGTCGCGGGCCGTGGTCGTGGCAGCGAGCGGCACGGTGCGCCCGTCGCCGTCGAGCAGGGTCAGGGCGTGCGGGCCGGCCGTGACGGCCTCGTTGAACACCAGCGTGATCACTGGTGGTGTGTCGGGGACCGCGGTGTCGGCGGCGGGGTCGGTGAACAGCAGCGTCGGATGCGCGCTGGCCGGTGTCGCGCCCAGCAGGACCGCACCGAGGACCAGGAGCACAAGCACGGCGATGCGGCGAAGAGCGTGGCGCCACGAGGGGACGGTCGTGGTCATGCGTGATGGTGCGGGAAGCGCTTGTCGAGGGCGCGGCGCAGCTTGCGTTCGGGCAGCCGTCCGAACGAGAACGGCTGCCCGGCCACCACAACGCCCGGCGCGAACAGCACACCCGCCTGCGCGGCCAGCCGCCGGCCGTCCTCGGTGGCGAGGTCGATCTCGGTGACCTGCAAGGGATACTCGGCTCCAAGGCGGTCGAGGACTTGTTTGGCGTGGTCGCAGAACCCGCAATCGTCCTGGGTGAGCAGGGTGATCTCCACCGGCTCACCGTCCGCCGCGGGTTCGCTCACGGTTTCCGTTCCGTGGCCAGGTCGGTGAGCATCTTCTGGGTGGGCAGGAACATCGTGTAGTCCGGCGACCCGCCGTAATCGGCCCGCCAGCGGATCGTCCCGTCCAGGCCGACCAGCAAGAAGCTGTGGCCGTCGCGCATATCGCCCATCATCCCGTAGGAGTTGGCGTGATAGGCGCGCGACACCGCCAGGTCCGGGTCGGACAGCACCGTCGTCGACAGCTTCTCGTCGGCCATCTTCTGGGCGATCAAGGTAGCCGGGTCGGTGGTGATCGAGACGACGGCGTCGACCCCCGCGTTCTTCAGTGCCTGCTGGTTCTGTTCCAGATCCTTGATCTGGTCCCAGCACGGCTGACACGACAGGCCCTCCTGGAAGTACAGCAGCACGCTCTTGCCACGGAAATCAGCCAAGCTGACCTGGCCGCCCTCGCTGGCCGCGAGCGTGAACGCGGGAGCCGCCGTGCCGACACCGGGTTGGCCGGCCGTGTGCCTGAAGCCACTCCCGCCGCCGGTCGCCGTGGTTGCCTGGTTTCGCTGGGAGTTCTGGTAAATCAGGTAGAGGACTGCGACCACCAGGACGACCACCAGAACACCGGCGATGGTCCACACTGGACGGTGGGACGAGTCACGAACGTCGCGTATCGACCGGTTGGCCTGCTGGTGCTGGCGCGTCTGAGTCTGGCGGACGCGTTTACCGACCGGGGATTGATTGGTGGTCTTACCGCTGGTCTTGCTCACGTCGGTTCTCCTCGACGGTGACGGGGGTCAGGGTGTCGTTCTGCTCGGCACAGCAGGCCGGCGGCGATGAGGCCGGGGTTGTCGCGGTCGCGGTCCTGTTTCGTCGGGCTCGGCGCACCAGCAGGGCGAACCCGAGCAGCAGCACGACCAGCAGGACCCAGCCGGGGATCCAGGACAGGGCGGCCAGGGCGAGACTGGAGATGTGCTGGAGCCAGGCGCTCAGGTCGGTCTGCCAGCCGCCGCTGGGCATGCCGGGTCCGGTGAACGCCAGCACCATCGCGAGCACGCCCATGGCGATCATCAACCCGCCGCCGACCGCGCTGCCCAACGCCAGCCGCCGCTGCCATGGGCCCAGCCGCAACCGGATCGTGCGGTCGGTCAGCAGCCGGGCGGCGCGTTCCCGGCGGGTGTCCCACAGCAGCGCGACCAGTGCCAGCGGCGCGACCATGCCGGCGACGTAGGCGGCACCGATGGCCAGCGCCGCGGGGAACGAGGCGGCGGCGCCGGAAAGCACCGCCACCCCGGCCAGCACCGGGGCACAGCAAGCGCTGGCCGCCCCGGAGAACGCGCCCAGCACATAGGCCGAGCCGAAGCTTCCTTCCTTGACCGCGCGGGCGCCGGGCATCGGCAGGTTCGGCTTCCAGCCCGCCAGCACGGCGACCCCGCCAATGATCATCAGGATGCCGCCGATCGAGAAGATCCACAGGTGCCCGTCGACCAGCAGACGGCTCAGGAAGGTGGCGCCCAGCCCGATCGGGAGGATCACCGTCGCCACCCCGGCCCCGAACATCAGGGTGGCAGGGAGCACGCCGCCGCGGTGCCGGAACCCGGTGGCCAGGTAGGCGGGCAGCATCACCGACACGCAGCACGGCGCCAGCAGCGCCACCATGCCACCGAGGAAAGACGCCAGCAGCGTCGTGGACAACAGCAGCTCACCCATGGCGTAGCTCCACAGCCACCAGGTCCGGCAGCAGCTCCCGCATCGTTCCTCCTCGCCTTGAGTGGCCTGAACAGCTACTATCTACGGTCTCCGTACGTAGATAGTAGCTTGGTGGCGTGAGGTCCCTGTTCGACCGGCTCGCCGTGTCTGCGACCTGGGGAGACAGGGCGAGCCGGTCGCCGACGTACCCTGTGGGGGACGGTCGGCGGTTTCGATGAGGAGGTGGCGTGCGCGGGTTCGGCGAGCTGGAGGCAGTGGTCATGGACCGCATGTGGGACCGGGACGGCGAGACCACGGTCCGCCAGCTGTTCGAGGACTTGCGCCTGTCCCGCGAGATCGCCTACACCACGGTCATGTCCACGATGGACAACCTGCACCGCAAGGGCTGGCTGGCCCGCAGGCGGCAGGGCAAGGCGTTCCTCTACTGGCCGAGCCTGACCCGCGAGCAGTACAGCGCCCGGCTGATGCGCGACGCGCTCGACGCCGGCGGGAACGCCTCGTTGGTGCTCAGCCATTTCCTGGAGCAGATGAGCGACGAGGAATCCGCCGCCCTGCGACGGCTCGCCTCCGAGGAAACAGGATGAGCGTCGCGGCCTGCCTGCTGCTCTACAGCTTCGCCGTCGCGATACTCGCCCCGCGCCCGCTGATCCGGCTCACTTACGCCGGGGCCGCGCCGCGACTCGGGGTCGCGGCGTGGCTGGCCGCCATCGGCAGCGTCGTCGGCTCATGGGCTGTCGCCGCGGGTTTACTGGCAGCCGAGCTGGTGCGCGACTGGAGCCAGCCCCGCCCGACCATTCTGAGCACCTGCTTCGCACAACTACGCGCCGTCGCCACCGGCAGCTACGGCATCGGAGTCCAAATCGGACTGCTCTCCCTCGCCACGTTCGCCGCGGCGGCCGTGACATTGCTGCTGGCGCGGCTGGGCCGGTCGTTGCTGCGGGCGCGAGCCGCGACCTACGAGCACGCCACGATGGCCCGCCTCGCCGGTCGACACGACGCCAAGCTGGACGCGGTCGTGCTCGACATCCCGGAACGCGCTGCCTACTGCGTAGCAGGCCGACCGCACACCATCGTGCTCACCCGCGGGGCGCTGGCCGCACTCGACGACCGCCACCTGGACGCCGTGTTGTCCCACGAGCGGGCCCATCTGGCCGGCCACCACCACCTGTGCCTGGCCCTCACCCGCGGGCTCGCGGCCATCCTGCCCCGGATCGCGCTGGTCGCCACCGGCGCCGCCGAGATCGCCCGGCTGCTGGAAATGTGCGCCGACGACGCCGCGGCGCGCACCCATGGCCGCGGCACCGTGCTGCAGGCCCTGCTGGCACTCTCCGGCGCAGCACCCATTCCCGCCGGGGCCCTCGGGGCCAGCGGCGTCGGCGTGCTGGCCCGCGCCGAACGCCTCGCCGCACCACCCGGACCCGCCCGCCGACTGCGGGTACGCCTGCTGCTGGGCACCACAGCAGTCCTGATCACCCTGGGGCCGCTCCTCGCGGGCGGGCTGGCCACGACCGGGGTCGCCCTGTGCGGCCCGATGACCGGCTGATCATCGTCCGTCCGGTAAGCGGGCGCTCCCCATGATGTGCGCGTGCGGCGGCACGAACCGCAACGGGGCGTACGAGAAGCGATGCAGGGGCCCGATGTCGAACCCGGCCGCCCGAATGGACTCGGCGGTGTCCCGGTTGAGATGACAACCACCCCCCGCCCGTGACCACAACGGGGTCAGCGCATCCTGCAGCAGTCCCAGCAGTGGGTTGATCGAGCGCACATGCTCGAAGAACCGCAGCTCCCCACCCGGCCGCAGCACCCGGCCGATCTCCGCCAGCGCCGCGGGAACGTCGGCGACCGAGCACAGCACCAGCGAGGCCACCGCGGCATCAAACGCGCCATCCTCTCCGGGCAGGGCACCTCCGTGCCCGGCCACCACCCGGACCGGCACCCGAGCGTGCGCGGCGGCCCGCTTCGCGAGTGCGCGCAACCGGTCCTCTGGCTCCACCGCCACCACTTCTGTCACGGTTTCCGGGTAGTGGGTGAAGTTCAGGCCGTTGCCGGCGCCGACCTCGATCACCCGTCCGGCCAGTCCGGCCAGCGTCAAGTCTCGTTGCTCGGCGGTGCCGCGCTGCTCGGACTCGGCACTGATCCGCTCGTACATCCGCGCGAACCGCGGATGCTGGAACTCGGAGAGATCTGCCATCGCTACACCCTTCCTCGGACGCCCCGACCGTAGCCCCGCATGAACCGGTCGGCAGTATCTACTAACCTACGAAGTAGCTACGTAGATGTCGATCGAGGGAGCCAGGATGCGCAGGACGCGGTGGCCGGGCCTCGCCTTCGCCGTTGCCGGGCTGCTGACGCTGACCGCGTGCAGCGGCGGCACCGACGCGGTCGCACGAGGCAGCACGTTCGAGTTCGTCTCGCCCGGCGGGAAGACGACGATCTTCTACGACCCGCCCGAGAACCGGGGCGCGGCGCCGGACTTGAACGGGGAGAACCTGCAGAAGCCGGGCACGCAGATCCGCTTGTCCGACTACACCGACACTGTCGTCGTGGTCAACATCTGGGGTTCGTGGTGCGGGCCCTGTCGGGCCGAGACACCCGAACTGGAGAAGGTGTTCGAGCAAGCCGCGGCGTCCGGAGTCCAGTTCCTCGGCGTCGATGTCCGGGACGACCGCGCCGCGGCCGAAGATTTCGTCCGCGACCGGAAGGGCACCTACCCCTCGATCTATGACCCGTCCGGCCGGTCCCTGCTGGCGCTGAACGGCTACCCGCGCAGCGTCGTGCCTTCCACGATCGTGCTCGACCGCCGGCATCGGGTGGCCGCCGTGTTCCTGGTCGCCCTGATCGCCAGCGACCTGCTGCCCGTCGTGCGGCGCGTCGCCGCCGAACCGACCGCCTCACCGGGACGGCCATCGTGAACTTGACTGACCTGGCCGTGTCCGGGCCCCTGCTGCTGGCCGCGCTGCTGGCGATCGCGGCCGGGGCGGTGTCCTTCGCTTCGCCCTGCTGCCTACCACTGGTGCCGGGCTACCTGGCCTACCTCGCCGGCCTGGTCGGTGCCGATCCTCCTCCGGTCACCGGCGAGGCGGCCGCGAGGCCGATCAGCGGCCGGTGGCGTGTCGCCGGGGCGGCACTGCTGTTTGTGCTCGGCTTCACCGTCGTCTTCACCGCCGCCACCATGGCCGTACTCGGGCTCTCGGATGCGTTGCTGGCTAACGAAGAACTCCTGCAGCGCATCGGCGGCGTGGTCACCATTGCCATGGGCCTGGTGTTCCTCGGCATGGTCCCGATGCTGCAACGCGGTGTGAAACTCCGGCACAAACCCCGCGACGGCCTCTGGGGCGCGCCGGTACTCGGCGCCGTGTACGGGCTGGGCTGGACCCCCTGCCTTGGCCCCACCCTGGCCGGGGTGATCGCCCTGGCCAGCGGCACCCAGGTCGGGCCAACCACCGGGCGCGGCCTGCTGCTGATCACCGCCTACTGCCTCGGGCTCGGCCTGCCCTTCATCCTGCTCGCCCTTGGCGCCCGCTGGGCTGTCAACGCCACCAGTTGGGTGCGCCGTCACATCCGGCGCGTCCAGCAGGTCGGCGGGGTGCTGCTGATCGTGATCGGCGTCGCGCTGGTCACCGGCCTGTGGGGCGAGGTCATCGCCTGGCTGCGCGGGCCCATCGCCAGCTTCACCATCCCGATCTAACCCTCGCCCACAGTGTGTTTGCCGGGTAGTCCCAGTTCTGCCCCAGAGTGTCCGGGGACGTCTGGCAACGCTGCGCGCCACACAGCTACACCGACTGTGGTTGACCAGCGACAGCGCGCCGAAGGCGGTTGTCGCCTGGATCTTGCCCTCGGCCGGCGCGCGTTGCGAAGGTCAGCCGGTGACCGAGCGACGCGAGGACGACGCTCCAGCGAAGCCTCGTTGAGATGGCAGTGGTTGAGGTCAAGTTGATGAGGGTGGCACCGGGGAGGTCGAGGCTGATGTCGGCCTCAGAAGGCGTCCGGAAACTGATGTCATGTCGTCCAGTTTGGTGCCTAGGGCCGCGTTCCCTTCGGTCGCGACCCCAGGTTTGCCGTGTGCCCTGATGGGAGCCTTCACGGCGTTTAACGCTGTCATGGTGGCCTTCAGGGGCACGCATGAAACGGTCGTGGCGGTATGAAACGGGCGAATGGGTGGACTTTCTGTCCTTTGTGGAGGGTGGGCGGCTTCGCAGGACAGGCGCCCGAGGCTTCGAGCGGCGGCTGCTGCGACAGTTCTCAGACGCGTTCTAAAAGGTAGCGACCGGATGGTCCTGATCACCGGGTTGAAGGTGGCGGGTGTGGTAGCCAGGTCAGTTCCAGTTCGCCAGCGAGGGTGAGGGCCGCTGCCGCCGTCTGCGGACGGCAGGCGGCCAAGCCCGGCAAGTGGCCCGTGCCGGGCTTGGCCGAGGTGGCAGGCAGAACCGCGACGAACGCCTGCCACCGCTGGGAAACTCGCGGGCCGCGTCAGTTTTGGGCGGGGCGGTCGACATCGCCGCGCCACGCACCGGTCTCGTGACCGTCACGATTTTCGATGAACGTCTTGAAGCGTTCCATGTCGGCCTTCACCTTGCGGTCCAGAATCCCGAGCTTGTCCGCGACGTTTTCGACGAATCCGTCGGGATCGATGTCCATCTGCGCGGTCACCCGGGTGGTGTCGTTATCCAGGCGGTGAAACGTGATCACCCCGGCGTGTGTCGGCCCAGAGTCGGACCTCCAGGCGACCCGCTCGTCGGGGTTCTGCTCGGTGATCGTCGCGCCGAACTCCTTGGTGACTCCCGCTACGTTGATCTTCCAGTGGGTATGGGTCGCGTCGGTCTGGCGAATCTCTTCGACGCCGTCCATGAATCGCGGGAACGACTCGAACTGCGTCCACTGGTTGTAGGCGGTCGAGACGGCGACCTTCACGTCGACGGATTCGGTGATGGTGCTCATCGAGTGACTCACTCCTTCGAGAATCGCTTTTCCGGGCTGTGTGGAGCGGGGGAGATCCGCGCCGTAACCCGGGGACTATCCAGGTATACCCACTGACGTCGGCTTGAAACGACGACCACGCCATGCATTGTCGGCTCGCCTTCACCTGCCCCGCGGTGGATGTCGGGTGTGAACTAACCAAGACCGGTGCACCCATTCGACATCGTGCTCTATCGCGAAAAGGATCCCGCATCATGAGGAACCGTTGCCCCGGGGTCAAATGAGCGATGCTCTGCTTGCTCATAGCGTCGGTCTGCCGCATCCACCGCCCGACACTGTGATGGCGTACGCGTCGGCCGGTCCGTCCGGAGACGCGACGGTGACCGATGAAGACCTGCGGTTGAGTTTGTGGTCTGCTACACGGCGATGAAGGCGGTGGTGCCCGCGATGGCGGCGGCCGGTGGTGGGTCAGCGGCCGATGCTCGTGCCGAGCAGGGATAGTCCGGTGTGGAGTGTTTTGGCGGGCACGTCGTCGACCAGGTGATGCATCACGATCAGCCCGTGCATCAAGGAGAACAACGTCGTCGCCGCGGCGCGGGTGTCCGCGTCCGGGGGCAGGTGGCCATCCTGTCGCCAGCGGTGGGCCAGTTCGTCGATGTGGTCGAGAGTGTCGGTGTAGATCGTGTGCGCGCGCTCTCGCAGGCGCGGGTTGCGCAGCGCCTCGGCCCAGGCCTGCAGTGCGATGCGCGTCATGTCGTAGTCCGGGTGGGTCGTCCGGCTGTCCAGTTCGCCTGTCAGCAGAACCACCGTCTCGGCGGGGGAGGGGCACGGGTCGCGGTCGAGGATCGCGACGAAGATCCCGCGCACGCGCGTGAAGCCCTCCTCGGTCGTCGCGTCGATGATCTCGTCCTTGCTGCGGAAGTAGCGGTAGACCGCGCTGGAGGACATACCGGTCTCGGCGATCACGTCGTCGATGGACGTGGCGTGGAAGCCGTTGCGGGAGAAGCACTTCCACGCGCTCGTGAGGATGTGCTGCCGGCGGTCCGCACGGGTCTTCTCGCTGAGTCTGGGCACGCCTCGTAGTCTAAACGGAAACGATCGCTTGCGCTACGTTGGTCGCGAGCCTAGGCTCCCCGCTAAACAGAAACGTAGGTTTCTTTTTGGCGAGAGGTTCCCCGATGGACAACGACGTTCGTCCCCGGCTTGACCACATCCTCGACGCCGGGGGCCTCGGCCGCGGCCAGGTCGCCGTCGTCTTGTTGTGCGCCCTGGTCGCGATGGCCGACGGGTTTGACACCCAGTCGATCGCCCTGGTCGCGCCGGACATCGCCGCCGAGTGGGGCATCGCGACCGCGTCGTTCGGTGTCGTGTTCGGTATCGGGCTGTTCGGGGGCTTGGTTGGCGCCATTTTCTTCGGCTTCACCGGCGACCGGTACGGCCGCAAGCCGACCCTGCTCGTGGCGATGGCGGTGTTCGCCGGGTGCTCGCTGCTCACCCCGCTCGCGACCTCGTTGACTGCGCTCGGCGTCCTGCGGCTGGTGACCGGCTTCGGACTGGGGGGTGCGCTGCCGTGCGTCATCGCTATCACGGCCGAGTGCACCCCGGCCCGGATGCGAGCCACGGTGGTCGGGCTGATGTTCTGCGGGTTCCCGCTCGGCGCCGTCGCCGGTGGCCTCGCCTCGGCGCGGCTGATCCCGGCCTTCGGCTGGGGCAGCGTGTTCCTCGTCGGCGGCGTCGTGCCGATCCTGCTGGTCCCACTGCTGGGGGCGCGCCTGCCTGAGTCCGCCCGGTTCGTCGCCGTCAAGGGAGACGACGACGCGCTGCGCGCGGTCCTGCGACGGCTTGGCATCGACGGTGTCGTCGAGCCCGAGCCCGAGGAGACCAGGTCCTCGGTGACCCGCCTGTTCACCGAGGGACGGGCGGGCGGCACGTTGCTGCTGTGGGCGACGCTGTTCCTCAGCCTGCTACTCACGTACTTGCTGACCAACTGGATCCCATTGCTGGCCAGGCAAAGCGGTATCGACGCCGCGTCGGCGATCTTCGGCGTCGTGGCCCTCAATCTCGGCGCCGTCGTCGGCTGCCTGGTGATCGGCCGGCTCGCCGACCGGTCCCGGCCCACCGTGGTCATCGGCTCGGCCTTCGCCCTCGGCGCGGTGGCCATCGCCGCGATCGGTCACGCGGGCGGTTCGGCCGGCACGTTGCTGGTCGCGGCCTTCCTGGCCGGGAGCCTCAGCGTGGGCGCGCAGATGTGCACGGTCGCGCTGTGCGCCGGGTTCTACGAGACGTCGGTCCGGGCCACCGGGATCGGCTGGGCGGTGGGGATCGGCCGGATCGGTGGCATTGCTGGGCCGCTACTGGGCGGCCTGCTGGTCACGCTCGGCGTCGGCACGCCGGAACTGTTCCTTGTCACCGGGTCGACGTCGCTGGGCGCGGCCCTCGCGGTCTTCGCCCTCGCGAGGTTTCTCGCCCGCACCCACCGAAAGGCCGTACCCCATGAATATTCAGCAGGAAAGGGACAAAGCCGTGGTCGCCCACTTCAACAAAGTCTTCATCGAGGGCTGTGACCTGGACGTCTTCCGCGAGACCAAGGCGTACTTCGTCACCGAGGTGCTCCGCCCGGCCTTCCCGGACCTGGCGGTCACCCTTCACGACTTGGTGGCCGAAGCGGACCGGATCGTCACCCGCAAGTCCTGCCGGGGCACCCATCGGGGGACTTTCCAGGGCTGGGCGCCGACTGGGCGGTCCGTCGAGTTCTGCGTCCTCGACACTATCCGGATCGAGGACTGCCGCTACGTCGACCACTGGGCCGTCGCCGACATCGTCACCCAGCCGGAAGGGAAGTGACGTGGTCGCCTTGACCGACGCCCAGGCGATCGTCTCAGCGGTCTTGGCGCACGCGCGTGCCGCGGACCTGCCGCCGATGACCGTCGCGGTCCTCGACGCCGGGGGAGCGCTCGTCGCCTTCGCCCGCGAGGACCGGTCGTCGCTGCTGCGCGAGAAGATCGCCCGCGGCAAGGCCGCTGGCGCGTTGAACCTGGGCGTGGGCAGCCGGTCGCTTGCTCGGCGGGCCGAGGCGCACCCGCACTTCGTCGCGGCGCTGACCGCGCTGGCCGAGGGGAACCTCGTGCCGGTTGCCGGGGGAGTGCTGGTTCGCGACGCAGCGGGCGGGATCATCGGCGCCGTCGGGGTCAGCGGGCACCTGCCCGACTCCGACGAGGCGTGCGCACTCGCGGGTATCGAAGCGGCCGGGCTGGCTGCGGATCCCGGCGAATAGGCGTGCCTGCGATCAGCGGCGTCCACCACGTCACGTTCGTCGTCGGCGACCTCGATGCCGGAGTCTCGTGGTTCACGCAGGTCCTGGGTGCGCGCCACATCCAGCGGTTCGACCACCACGACGCCTTGGGCGCGCTCTTCGGTGTGATCCTGGAGCTGTCCGGCTTTCCCGGCATGATCGAACTGCGGATCGCCGACGCGGGCTACCCGGCTCGGCCCGGCTACGACCCGGTCACCTTTGAGGTCCCGGACGACGCGGCTCTCGAAGCCTGGGCCGGGCATCTGCGGACGGTTGGTGCGGCCTGCACGCCGATCAAGCGGCGCAGGACTGGCCGGTCGATCGAGGTCGAGGGCCCGGACGGGATCGTCGTCCGTCTCTTCACCGCGCCCGCCGGCGGCTTCGGCGCGGTCCCGTTCCAGGAGCGGCACGTGGATCCATAACGGAAACGATCGGTTGCGTTAGGTGAACGCGATGGCTACCATCACAGTCAAGTGAAATCGATCGTTTCTGTTTGGAGTGAGGGATGCCGCGAAACCGCCTGCTGACCATGCTCGACGAGCACGTCGTGCCCATCGGCATGCAGTGCTTCACCGGGAACCACACGCTCATCGAGGTGCTCGGCGCTACTGGGTTCGACTACGTCTGGCTCGATACCGAGCACAGCGCCCTCGACCCGCGCGCGCTCGAAGACACCATGCACACCTGCGAGGCCGCCGCCGCAGACGCGGGCACCGCTGGCTACACGCGGCCTCCGGCGCCGCCGAGCGGCTTCCCCTCCTCGTGCTGAAAGGACCACCACCATGGCGCAGTTGCGACGCTACGTCGTCGGCCTCGACGAGAACGGCCATTCGGCCGTGCTCCGGACCGGCCTGCCCAACCAGCAGGAGCAGCCCGGGTTCTTCTGGCGCGGCACGCTCTGGAAGACCCGCGAAACCCCGGTGGACAACGACATCGACGGGGACCGCTCGCTCGACGGCGGCGCCGCGCGCTCGCCGTTTCCCGGCGGGATGCTGGTGCGGGCCCTGGAACTCTGGCCGGACCCGGAACCCGGGACGCACCAGAAGATGTTCGCCGACGTCAACATCTTGGTGGGGCAGCGGCACGAGCCGACCGACGCCGACCGGCGGCGCGGCCCGACCATGCACCGCACCGACACGCTCGACGTGATCCACGTCGTCCGCGGCGAGATCCACCTTGTCCTTGATGACGAGGACGTTCACCTGAAGGCGTCGGACACCGTCATCATCCAGGGTACGAATCACGGCTGGAGCAACCGGTCCGACGCCCCGTGCCTGATGCTGGGGACCATGATCGACGCGTTGCCGCGGGAGGCACGATGACCGACCTCGACCTGTCCGGACTCGCCGCCGAGCGCGGCGGATCCCCGTCGCTGCGCGGCTACCTCGCTACCCCACCGGGTGACGGGCCGTGGCCCGCGCTGGTGATGGTCCACGAGATCTTCGGCATCGACGACGTGATGCGCCGGCACGCCGACCGGCTCGCGAGCCTCGGCTACCTGACCCTCGCCGTCGACCTCTACAGCGAAGGTGGCGCCCGCCGGTGCCTGGTGTCGACCATGCGAGCGATGCTGAAGGGCAGCGGCCGAGCCTTCGCCGACATCGAGGTCGCGCGCCGGTACCTGGCCGGAGCCGGGCACTGCACCGGCAAGATCGGCGTCATCGGCTTCTGCATGGGCGGCGGGTTCGCGCTGCTGAACGCCGGAGCGGGGTACGACGCCGCGGCTGTCAACTACGGGCAGCTGCCAGCGAACCTCGACGAGGCGCTGGCGGGCGCGTGCCCGATTGTCGGTAGCTACGGCCGTCGCGACCCGTCGCTTCGGGGCGCTGCCGCCAAGCTGGAGACGGCGCTCACGAACGCCGGAGTCCCACACGACGTCAAGGAATATCCCGCCGCGAGCCACGCCTTCCTCAACGACGACGAAGCCGGCCCGCGCGTGCTGCGCCCGCTCATGCGCGTCGCCGGGATCGGCCCCGAGCCCGATTCGGCGGCGGACGCGTGGAAGCGCATCGACGCCTTCTTCGGCGACCACCTGCGCCGAAGCCCGCGTCGAGCAAGGATGGGTCGCCGGGCGCGAACGCGGCGGCGTCACGGTCGTCTCCCTCAATTACCGGCTGGGCGCGTTCGGGTTCGCCGCCCATCCCGAAGCCGGATCGAACTTCGCCGTGCTCGACTGGGTGGCCGCGCTGCGCTGGGTCGCGGCGAACAGCACAGCGTCCGGCGGCGACCCGGACACCGTCACGGTGTTCGGCCAGTCCGCGGGCGCTGCGGCGGTTCGCACCCTGCTCTCGGTGCCCGGCGCGCCGTCATCCAGAGCGCGGGGTTCGAGGACTACGCGGTGGTGGCCTCCCCGTCGGCCGAGCGGGTCGCTCGGCACAGCGCGGCGCTTTTCGACCGGCTGGGTGGCCGGGACCTCGATGTCCTGCGCGAGCTGCCCGCGGAAGCCGTTCGCGAGGCATCCCTGGCCGAGTCCGGGATCGTGCCGCCCGCGGGTCAGGTGCACACGCCGGCGAACCTCGTCTGGTACCCGGCCCGCGACGACGACGTCGTGGCCGAGGACCTGTCGGAATGGACGCCGGACGTGGCCGTCCTCTTCGGCACGACCCAGGACGAGGCGCGGTTCTTCCACCGCCCGCCTGGGCTCTACGGCCAGCCGGACCTCGACCCGGCGGACGTCTACACCCCGCGGACGCTGGCGACGATGGCCGGAGTCCTGAGCCGTCCTCGCCGGGGCCGATCCGTACGGCGCGCTCGTGGAACTGTCCACCACCGCGGTGTGGCTGGAGCCCGCTTTGGCAACATATCGCCGCTTCGCCGGGCTCGACCGCGACGCCTACTACTACCACTTCGCGCGAGTTTCGCCTGCCCGCCCGGCGCTCGGGCCTGCTGGCCTGCCACGGTGCCGAACTCCCGTACGTGTTCGGCACCGTGGCAGGCGACGAAACCGACCTCGCGGTCTCCGTGACGTTGCGGCACGTGTGGACGGAGTTCGCGCATACCGGTCGCCCACGCGGCCCGGACGGCGCCGCCTGGCCGGAGTGCACCCGCGACGACCCGCGATACACGCTGATCGGCGACGCCATCGAGCCGCGGGATCTGACCGCCAACGCCCTGACCGCAGGGATCTCCACCCTGCGCGAGTCAGGACCCGCGCGGCACTTCCGAGCAGTTCGCCCTGCTGGTGGGGATTGACGAAGAAGCCACCCGACGCGACCAATGAGGTCCGGGCGTTGGCTGCCCCCTTCACGGCAGCGCCGGATCAGCGGCCGACCTCGTCCGCTGTTCGCGGCGATCACTACCGAGTCCAGTGCGGAGACCGGACTTTGAGGTGTGCAGTGCGGCCCGGGACGCGGGGGAAGGCGACCACGTCGGCAGAGATCGGTCGTCCGGGCCGCACGCCGGATGACCGATCTTCTCATCGAGAGAAGACGCATGGCCGCGGCGTCTCCCGGGCACCCGCGTCCCGCGTGGCCTCGGCCAAGAAGACCTCGGACACCGCGACCCAGGCGCGACTGCCGGGCCACAAGCGTGCCCGTACCTCAGAAACAGCCACCCGTAGATCATTAGCCACACGTGAAGATCAAGTCGGCCCGCTGTCCGCGGAATCGGGTCAGATGATGTGGACACGTTCATAAGGATCTCCGGTACCACCCCCGGTCAGGAATCATCCTCACTTGGGATGTCTCACACCGTCAGCGTCATCGCAGGTCAGTGTTCGCGTAGCGATCTCACGAGAGGGAGAGTTCGAAGCACGTCGTCGCTGTGGCCTGAGGTGACTGGGTGGTTGTCGGCTGTCCTGTCGGCAGCGTCAAGCCGACTCCGGCCAATCGGGGGACACACGGTTCGCCGACATGGGGACGCCTTCCTCCCCTTGGTGGCCCCAGCTCGAGCATCCAGGATCGATTGTGCCAATGAATGAAACTAGCGTGTTGTGGCGTAGGTCACCTGCCGCACCATCGTGGCCGTGACTATCGAGACCCGCTCAGCGCCTGAGCAGACGACAGTCCTCGTCGCGGACGGGGTGTGCTGCGGTCCTGCAGCGGCTACCCGATCGAGGAACTGGAAAGCCCTCAGTTCATCCACGACCGCAGGCGACCGACTTCAACTACCGTCAAGGCCGGCCCCTATTCCAACCGCGGACATTTACACGGCGCGCGAGGTCTTGCGGATTCGGCGCGCAATAGATCAGTCATCGGAACCAGACGAGCCGGGAGACTACTTCTGGGCGGAACTGTTCAAGGACTGTGGCGACTCGGACGTACTAGAAGCGACGTGGGATCACTACCGGACGCAAACCCGGCAGTTGTGGCCCGCCGACATTCTGCAATGGACGGCCCAAGCCGGTCGCCAGCGACGAACATCGGCTGCTGCGTTTCGCGAACGGTCATTGCAGGAGCGCGGAGCGTCGACCTGGGACGCGGAAAGGCACGACGCGTGGACTTGCATCTTCGATACCGAGGTCAAGCGTGGTGCGCCGCCCATCGACGCCCGCGAGCTCGCGGATGCGGCGGAACGGACAGCAAAATACACCACCACAGCTATGTAGCAGTCAACAAAACCGAGAACGGAAGAGATCGCAACATTTCAGCGCACAATTAATCCTGAACCAAATACACCGGGAAGAAATGTCAGGTGAGTCAAGACATGGATAAGGCACCGCCCCGTCGTGAGCCTCGCGCCTTTGATGGTTCCAGCGAAGTTTTCCGCAGTCACCTGGGATCGTTGATCGCCGGGTGCTTCGCCATTTTGCTGGCGCTAGCCGCACCGAGCCTCATCGGCACGATCACCGGGTCCATCGCAGTCAAGCTGCAGATCAACGGCACTGAACTGACCTGGGCGGTCTCCGTCGTGTGGTTGGGCGCGGCCGCGGCAGCCTACTTGTCCGGCACGCTAGCGGACCACTTTGGACGGAGGCGAGTCCTCGTGGTGAGCGCCGGTGTGCTCGCCGCAGGGGAGGCCATATCTGGGTTCGCCGGTTCCGTGCCGATGCTGTGTGCCGGCCAGGTATTGGCAGGCATCGGATCTGGTGGCCTTGGCGCCGTTTCCCTGGCTATGGTGGCGGCCGCTAGCCGCAACTCCAACCGGCGTCCCATGTACTTGGCAGCCTTTGCTGGCAGCCTTTCCGCCGGTCCTATCGTGTCCGCCTTACTCGGTGGTTTCCTGGCCACGAGGAACAGCTTTGAAGGCGCTTTCCTCGGCTTGGCAGTCGTCGCTATGCTGGGAATGGTGCTTATTCAGACGGTCGGTGCGAATTCCAGGGCCGAGCGACCCAGGTCGATTGACGTGCGGGGCCAGGCGATCCTGGTCGTCGTCTTGACGGCTTTACTGTTCGCTGTGATCCAAGGCTCGGCGACCCGCTGGGGGGCGCCGTTGGTCGTCAGCGCGTTTATCGTGACAGTGGTGGCAGCGTTCTGCTTCGTCCTCGCCGAAAAACGTCCGGCCGCGATGCTTGATCTTTCCATCTTTCGTATCAAAGCGTTTTCGCTGGCAGCGATTCTCGCCGTGGTTTCGTGGTTCGTTTCCATCGGCAGCGCCTACCTCTTCTCACTCCGACTCGCCGTGGCTCAAGGTCACTCGCCCCAGTTTACCGCCATGGCGCTCATACTTATCGGGGTTGTGGCCAGTATCATTGGTTTTGCCTGCCGCCCAGCGCTGGCCCGATTCGCCGGCGTGCGGGCCTTGGTTGTGGGTGGCCTGCTGTCCTTCACGGTGGCGAACCTCTGGTTGGCCTGGGCGCCAATTGAGAACACATCGTTCGCGTTAGCGCTCGGCTTTGTGTTTTTCTATGCGATTGGTCAGGTCACTACTACGGCGGGCGTGAGCGCGGCGGCAGTCAACTCGGTGCCAGCTGAACTGGAATCCACCGCCGCGTCCACTCAGGAGACGCTGCGCGTGGTGGGCCCCCCGCTGGGGATCGCCATCCTCGGCGCAGTGACCTTCGCTCGCTCCGCGCCGGCCTTCCAAAGTCGCCTTGGCAGTTTGGGCCTCCCGCCTGAGGTGGGGCATGTAGTGGCCGAGGTCAACGGTCACGGCGGTGTGCTGGCGGTCCTGGGGTCCGGGATCGGGGACAAGTTCCCAGCGGTGGGCCAAGCGGCCTCGACTGCTCTCGGTGAGGGGATAGCTAACGGCGGGTATGTCGGCGCCGTCTTGGCCGCGATCATGGCCGCCATCGCCGCTGTGTTTCTCCGCGACAATAATCATCGGGCCGAACTCCCGCCACACGCGGCAGTGGTCGAACCAGCAGACCGTCCCGCAAGCAGTCACGGATAAACAACCCGCGGGACTGTTCCAGCACGAACACTGTTGAATACCTGACCACATCGGATCTCTCCAACGATTCGCCGTTTCGTGCTTGGCCGCATTTTTGAGCAGGAGTTTGCATGACATACATCATCGGAATTGATATCGGCGGGACGTTCACCGACGCATTTGCGGGCAATGAGGTCGGACGTGCATTCTCGGCGAAGGCCCCATCCACGCCGAAGGATCTCGCAGAGGGAGTAGTCAACTCTCTCAGAGAGCTTGCGGACGTAGCGGAAACGTCACTTGAGGAGTTCCTCGCTGACACCAGTTATATCTGCCATGGCACGACGTCATCCCTCAATGCCTTGGTGACCGGAAACGTGGCCAGGGTAGGATTCCTTACGACAAAAGGCCATGCAGACTCGATTCGTATCATGAACGCTGAAGGGCGCCATACAGGTTTGTCGCCCGAACAGATGCAGAACATGCCTCAAACCGACAAGCCCCCACCGTTGGTACACCGTTCGCTTGTACGCGAGATCACCGAGCGCGTCGACCACAAGGGCTCAGTCATCATTTCCATCGACGAGAGCGAAGTGCGCGACGCAGTCAATGACCTACTGAAGTTGGATGTCGAAGCAATCGCCGTATCTTTTCTCTGGTCTTTCCGCAACCCCGCTCATGAGCAGGTTGTTGAACGCATTGTCAATGAAGTAGCCCCCGGAATGTACGTTGGTCTGTCTTCAACGCTCAGTCCGCGTATCCGTGAGTACTCGCGCAACGTGACGACGATTATGAGCACCCAGGTCGCGCCGCGGCTGCGTGCCTACCTCGACCCACTGTCGCAGCGCCTGCACGGGCTCGGATTCACTGGCTCGCTCCTGGTCATGCAGGGTTCGGGCGGGGCTGTGACCTTCGAAGACGCTCCGAACAAGGCCATCACGACCGTCGGCTCGGTGCTGACCGGAGGCATCGTGGGCTGTGTTCGGATGGGCGAACTGCTCGGCCATCGCAACATCATCTCCACGGACATGGGCGGCACAACGTTCCTCGTTGGACTCGTTGTTGACCAACAGCCTGTGATTGTGCCGACGACGATCCTGGGGCAGTACAAGATCAATGCTCCCATGGTCGATGTCACCACCATCGGCAGCGGCGGCGGTGCCATCGCCTGGATTGACGACGGCGGCAATTTACGTGTGGGCCCTGATAGTGCCGGAGCTCTACCCGGACCCGCTTGCTACGGCGCCGGCGGCTCGCGGCCGACTATCACAGACGCAAATCTGGTTCTCGGCATCCTGAACCCAGACTACTTCCTTGGCGGCCGGAAGAAGTTGAACCTGAAGCTCGCCGAGGACGCGATACGCACCCACGTTGGCGACTCGCTGGGGCTTACCGTCGAGGAGGCCGCGGCGGCGATCTATGCGATCACCAACGCCCAGACCGCGGACCTCGTGCGCCGCGTCGTCGTAGGCTCTGGGCATGATCCTCGTGACTTTGTCCTCTACGCCTTCGGCGGCTGCGGCCCCGTTCATTGCGCCAGCTACTCCGCCGAGATCGGAGTTAGCAGCGTTCTAGTCCCGCTTGGCACCACTGCTTCCGCATTTTCTGCTTATGGGCTTGCGGCATCGGACATTCTGGTGTCAGCCGAGTCGTCGAGTCCCAGCAATTTTCCCTTGAACGTTGGCCAGGTCAACAGCGAGTTCGGCGCACTTGAGGCCAAGCTTGCCGCAGACCTCGCGCGACAGGGAATCGAGTTCAGCGAAACCATCTCGGCCCGCGAGATTGATATCAAGTATTCGATGCAGCTGGCCGAGGTCGCGACGCCTGTGCCGAACGGCATCCTGACATCCGACCAAGTTATCGGCGTTGGCCAAGCCTTTGATGAGAAGTATCAACGCTTGTTCGGGGCCGGCTCCGGCTTTCGTGAGGCGGGTCTACAGGCGATCACTTACCGTGCGTTTGCTACAGGGGTACTACCTATGCGTCCAGAACTACCGCTGCTTTCTGGCGCGGTAAGCGGTCCGATCGAGCCGCAAAACTATCGCAAAGTCTGGCTATCGGCCGAGCACGGGTGGCAGCGCACTGCCGTATACGACTACAACCAGCTCTGTCCCGGTGCGACGCTGCGTGGGCCTGCCGTGGTCGAAGCCGCCACCACCACAGTCTCAATACCAGAAGGAACTCGCGGCGTTATCGACGCTTACGGGAACATGCTGCTTGAGTTCCAGACTCTCGAGTAAGCCACTGTCGACGCGGTGCCAGACGCCCTTCTGAATCAAGGAGAAACCATGACCGCTTTCCCAGTCGCAGGCTCGGAAAAATTCGCGAACAAGCTACTGGCAAGAGACGATGAGCTCCTGGCAAAAATCTCTCCCGCGCTCAAGGTTCACGGCCGCAACGCTGCCGCGACAGACAGCGTTGACCCCCTGACCTATGAAGTCGTTCGCCACCGCTTGTGGGCGATCACTGAGGAGATGGGCGACGCGGTCAAGCGCATGTCCGGCTCGGTGGTGGTTACCGATGCCAACGACTTCGGTGTCGCCGTGATGGACGAATTTGGTAACTCGGTGCAGGTGGGGTTATACAATACCGCGCTGTGCGCGTCGATGGATATGGCCATTAAATGGACCATGGAGCACCGCTCCGGCAACCCGGGCATTCGGGCAGGCGACATGTTCATCTGCAATGACCCCTGGGTCGGTGGCGGCATCCATCAAAACGACGTCTCGCTATTTGCACCCTTGTTCATCGAGGACGAACTGTTCGCTTGGACGTGCGCGGTCGCCCACCAAGTCGACCTCGGTGGCGTCTCGCCGGGAAGCTGGTCCGTGCATTCAGAAGACGTCTTCTGGGAGTCGCTGCCGATCCCACCGCTCAAGATCGTTGCCGACGGACGAATCCTTGCCGACGTCGAGGACGCCTACTTACGCCGTTCCCGCATGCCGGCGCTTGTCGCGCTGGATCTGCGCGCGAAGGTCGGCGCCAACAATGTCGCCCAGCAGCAGCTCACTCGGCTCGCTGAGAAGTACGGCGCCGGCGTAGTCAAGGCCGTAATGAGGCAAATGATGGACGATGCGGAATTTCGTCTGCGCGCGCGATTGCGCGAGCTCCCCGATGGGACCTGGACGGGCCTGGCCTACCAGGATCAAGCCAGGCAAGGTGACCGCGGTCTTTATAAGATTACCGTCGAAATGACCAAGAGGGACGACTCCCTGACGTTCGACTTCACCGGTACTGATCCTCAGGTTGACGGGCTCATCAACTGCACCTACGCCGGTCTACGTGGTGGCATCGTCACTGTGATCCTTACCCAGCTCTGCGGGAAGATCCCATGGTCAACTGGCGGGCTCATGCGGTGCATCCGAATTATCTCCGAGCCCGGCACCATCAATAACTGCACCTTTCCGGCGGGCATCAGCAAGGCCTCCGTGGCGAGCGGGTGGGCTACTACCAACGCCGTCCACGAGTGCGTTGCGTCTATGCTCGATGCTGAGGAAACGGATGATCCGAGCTTCACGAGTGTCTGTAAGGGATCCTTCGGCCTCTCCCTCCTCGCTGGAGTCGACCAGTACGACAGGCCGTTCGTCACGATGCTTTCGGACGTGATGGCCGGAGGCTTCGGCGCGCGACCCGACCGCGACGGCGTCGACACCGGGGGTGAGGTACCGATCGCTGCCGGCCGAATTGCCGACGTCGAAATGAATGAGTTCTCCTACCCGGTACTTTACTTATGGCGGCGCGAGGAGCCCGACACAGGCGGTCCAGGCCGGTTCCGCGGCGGTGTTGGCGGCTCGTCCTGCATGATTCCTCATGATACGACGATCAAGAGCATTCACTTGGTCAGTTCCGCGTCGGGTAAGGCAGTGCCGCAGGCCGTGGGCATCAGTGGCGGCTACCCCGCCAGCGCAGCCCACGAGGTCATCGTCCGCGGCAGCAATATTCGGGAGCTTATGGCGAGCCGGTCCATGCCCAGCACGCTCAGGGCCATCCTAGGGGCCCATGAGGTGGTTCCCCCGGCGCTGGAGACAGACCTGGACTGGGACGATGTCTATTTCTACGAATGGTCGGGTGGCGGCGGGTACGGTGATCCTCTACGCCGTCAGCCGAGTCTTGTGCTTTCAGACGTCAACAACGGCAAAGTATCGAGTAGGGCGGCCAACGAGGTTTACGGAGTAGTTTTGACGACCGAGACAGGAGTAAACGATACCGAGACTGAACGGCGTCGGGATACTCTACGGAAGGATCGCGCTGGAGTTGCAGGAGCCTCCTCATGACAACCAATACGAAGAGGCTCGACGACAACCTCGTAAGTTCGAGCGGCAGCGTTCTATGCACACACTGCGGAACCGTCGTGGGAACGGCGAATGAATGGTTGAAGGAGGCTCTTGTGCGTGAGAGGCCGGCCCAGGACGGCGGGAGCCTGGTGGCCGAGGACCCTGCGGTATATGTCAACGCGCCGGTTGTCTTCCGTCAGTTCTTCTGTCCGGGCTGCTTGACAGCACTTCAAACCGAGATCCTCGCGGTGGCAGACGAAGGTATTCGAGTCAAGCGGCTAGGGGGACTGGCGGACGAATGAGCTTGGATCCGCTGCTCGGGTGAGGCGTAGACGATCGAGCTTGGTGATCTGACATTTCGTGTCTCTCGGCAGCAGAGCTATGCCGGACAATTGGCGAGGCCCGGAATTCGTTGAGTCGCCTGCCGATTAGCCGATGGCCACAGGCCCTAGCCGACCGCCTTGGCGACCTGGGCCACTTGCAGAGCCGAAATGCGCACCAGTCAATGCCCATTTTCGCCGGTCATGATGGCGTGGGCCTGACGTTTCCGTTCGCCTGTCGGAAGAGTCGGGGTATCTGCCGACGTTCGCCCTCTATGCAGCCCGAAGGAAGTTAAATGCGCGCCCAGTATCTGGATACCTTGGAGATCCGTGACCTCATCGAGAATTGGGTCATCTGGCGTGATGCCGGTGACTGGGAGCGCTTTGCGACGGTATGGCACTCAAAGGGATTCATGACGGCGACCTGGTTTGAGGGATCGGCCTCTGAGTTTATTGCGGCCAGTCGCAGGGGATTCGAAAGTGGAGCGCGTATTTTGCATTTTCTCGGCGGTACGTCGGTCGAGGTTGATGATCAGCGGGCTGTTGCGCAGACAAAGATGACAATAAGTCAGCGCTCATATGTTCACCAGGTCGCGGTCGACGTCGTATGTACTGGCCGCTTTTTCGACTTTTTCGCTATTGAGGACGAGCGTTGGCGACTTGTGCGTCGTCAACCTATTTACGAAATGGATCGCATGGATCCCGTCGAGCCAGATGCGAAGGTCGCACTGGATATCGGCCAGTTGAAGAGATTCCCGGAGGGTTACCGGCACCTAGCCTACCTTCAGGAAGGGGCCGGTTTCACCGTTAAAAATGGACTGCCCGGCTTGACCGGAGGTTCCGTAAATAGACTCTATGCGCAGGGTGCCGCGTGGCTGGCCGGCGCGGACAGTGCCGGTGCGCTGGAATGACTAGTTGAACGAAGAGCGGCGGAGCCGTTAGCGGCGAATTATTGGTGACTTGGTTGATAAAGCCCGTGGACTGGCAATTCGTGTAGGCGGGTCCGCTCGACGAGCACGTCTTCGCCCTCGTGGGACTTGGGTTCCAGTGAATCTGAAGGACTGGACTGGACTGGACCGTACAGGCTTCGAAATGGCCACCGTCGCGTCGTGTGGGCGAGCCAGCACGCCAACTGTTGGTCGGCGGTTCCTGTCGCGCTGTCGTGGTCAATGGTGCTGTTGGCCTACTCCATCGTGGGGTTCCACTGTCGTGGATTGAGTTATTGCTCGTGACACGGCGCGGGCCACGGCGATAACCCCGACCTTGGCGGCGGTGGCGTCGAATCCGAGTGGCGCAACTACCGATAGTGCGGCGATGACTGCGCCGTCGGGGGCGAAGACCGGGGCAGCTACGGACGTCATTGGCTCTGGATACTGACGTGATACGACGGCCGAGCCGCTGTGGCGCACCTCGGCGAGAGGAGCGCGTAGCTCGAGGCTGGAGATTCGCTCGCCTTCAGGAGTGAGTGTGAGGTCGCCCTCGAGCACTTGCTCCTGGAGGTCCGCGCTGGCGTTGGCAAGCAGGACGAGTCCAACGCCGGTGGCGTGCAACGGGAGGCGCCCGCCGACCCGGTAGAGGACGTTTCCGGCCTGGCGCGCCGAGAGTCGTTCAACGAGCACGGCCTCCAGTTCATCGCGAACAGCGAGCAGGACGTGCTGTCCACTAGCGTGGTGGAGGTCCTCCATGTACGGCAGCGCGGTCGCGCGGAGCCCGTGGCCACGCGGAGCCAACGACGCGATTTCGAGTAGTCGCAGACCGATCACGAACTCTCCGCGAGCGGTGCGTTCCAACGCCCCCCACTGGACAAGTTTGCGGACGATCCTGAGGGCGCTGCTCTTCGGAAGGTCCGCGCGAACACTGAGGGATGTCAGCGTCAGCGACCGGTCTGAGGGCCCGAACGCTTGAAGGATGCGGAACACCCGATCGAGTACGGGTTCGCCCACCGGGGGGCGCCTTCCTCGCCTCGGCGGAACGGGCTGGTCGTCCGGGACTAATTGTTTCATTGAATGAAACTAGCATTATGTGCTGCAGGTCACCAAGCCCACCATCTTCGTTGTGACCATTCAAACTCGCTCCACACCCGCGCAGACGACCGTCCTCGTCGCGGGCGGGGGCCCTTCCGGTCTTGCCGCGGCCGCCGAGCTCGCGCATCAGGGAATCGACTGCGTCGTCATCGAGCCGCGCCCGGAAGTAGCGCACTCGCGGCCTCGGGCCAAGACCACTAACGTCCGCACGATGGAACACTTTCGGCGGTGGCGAATCGCCGACACCGTGCGACGCGCGGCGCCACTTGCGGTGTCGTGGTCGCAACGGGTGACGTTTTGCGCGTCGCTGACCGGTGAGCGGATCCTGGACTTCGATGGTGCCTTCGGCCTGACGACCGACCGCGTTGATCACTTTGCCGAGCCGGGACAGCAGGTGCCCCAGCCGATGGTCGAACAAGTGCTGCGCGGCCACGTCCTCAGCAGCCGGAAGGTCGACTTTCGGGTGGGGGGTTCAGTCGTCGGCCTCGACGACCGGGGTGCCTGGGTGGATGTCAGGGTGCGCGATGCCGAAGGCGTCGAGACCGTGATCTCGGCCCGCTACGTGCTGGGGTGTGACGGCGCCAGTAGCGTGACGCGACAGCAGATCGGCGCGAGCTACGTCGGAACCTCGGACCCGCGCCCCAACTTCAATGTGGTGTTCAGCGCTCCCGAACTCGAGACACCCCTGGGCCGGGCGGTCCAGTATTGGATCGTTGGTTCCGCCGGTGCTGGACTCATGGGGCGGCTGGATCTGTCCGGAGTCTGGTGGGCCATCTTCCCGGGAGTGGGCCCGGAAAGAGGCGCGGAGCAGGCCTCTGCCCTGATCGAGCAACTCGTCGGCGCCAAGGTAGACCATGAGGTGCTTGCTACCGACTCATGGACAGCGCGCATGCTCATTTCGGACACCTTCAGCAAGGGGCGCGTCTATCTCGTGGGCGAAAGCGCGCATCTCAATCCGCCCTGGGGAGGCCACGGCTACAACACGAGTGTCGGTGACGCGGTCAACATCGCGTGGAAGATCGCCGCGGTCGAGCAGGGCTGGGCTTCCGCGGATCTGCTCGACAGCTACGAGCCGGAGCGTCGCCGCGTGGTCGAGCAGACCGTGGCCTCGGCTGCGAGCCACTTGGGGTCACTCGCCGGAGACCTGTCCGCAGACGCCCGGTCCATCGAGGTGGCCAAGCGCAGCGAGTTTTACAGTCTGGGCCTCGTGCTCGGCTACAGCTACGCCGGGTCGCCCGCCGTCCAGCCCGGACCAATGGCACCGCCGCTCCTGGATCTAACCGTGTACGTCCCGTCCACGGCTCCCGGTGGTCGTCTTCCCCATCAGTGGCTCCCCGACGGATCCTCGTTGTTCGACCACCTCGGAGCGGGGATGACCCTGCTCGGCCCGCTGAGCGCGAACGCAGACCAAGTCGAACGGTTGGTCGCCCGAGCCGCTGACCGCGGCATACCTTTGACGTGCCTCGAGTCGCCACCGAACTATCCCTGGCGCGATGAGTTCCTGCTGATCCGACCTGACCAGCACATCGCTTGGCGCACAACGCAGCCGGACGACATTGATCTGCCGCTGGTCACTGGTCACCGGTCGCCAGATGCGTGGCCGGCCAGCCGTCAAGACGATCTGACCCGGCCCTCGGTGCTTCAGGGGACGGCACCGGTGATGGACGTAGCTGGGCCGGGAGACCGTCCCGCAGCAAGCAGTCAGACATGAGTATGAGCCTCATCAAGCACGATTCTGTCCGAGGTTTGAACTCGTTCGAATGGGAGTTGTCGCGATGACTGAAGTCGTCAAGACTGAGGACACGATTGTCGAGATCGGCCCGGGACCGCTGCGAGGGAACGTCGCGAATGGCGTGCACTCGTTCAAAGGCATCGCGTACGGCGAAGCAGTAAGTGGTCGTCGGCGGTGGCAGCGCGCTATGCCTGTCACCCCATGGACCGACATCAAGGACGCCACCGAGTACGGACCCCGCGCGATCCAGCCGGAGTGCCACGACATGAAGGTGACGAGCTCCGAGATGGAAGAGCTCATGGAGGAGGTCGGGGCATCGGACGATCGGTGGCGCGCTCAGAGCGAGGAGTGCTTGACGCTGAGTGTGTGGACGCCAGACCCTTCCCGGCAACGGAGGTTGCCCGTGATGTTCTGGTGCCATGGCGGCAAGTACTTCGGAGAGACTCCGCCGGTATCTTGGTTCGATGGGGAGAACTTGGCCAGGAGTGGAGACGTCGTTGTCGTGACGGTGCGCCATCGCGTTGGAACACTCGGGTTTCTCCACCTCGCCGACCTGCCAGGCGGGGCCGAATACGAAGACGCCGCCAACATCGGCATGCTCGACATGGTGGATGCCTTAAAATGGGTCAAAGACAATATCGAAAACTTTGGTGGCGACCCGGACAATGTGACCATCTTCGGGGAGTCGGGTGGCGGAATGAAGGTCTCGGTTCTTCTGCGTATGCCCGAAGCGGAAGGGCTCTTCCATAAGGCGATTGTGCAAAGTGGCTCCCAGCTGAAGGCCGGCACTCGTACCGAAGGGACAGAGAGAACTCTCGCTCTGATGGCGGAACTCGGCCTGGAACCCAACGACATCGAAGGCCTTCTCGATGTACCTTCCGAGCACCTGGTCGAAGCCCAGATACGCCTCACGCCGCAGCTGTTCACCCAGCGCGCAGGCGCTCACTTCGTTGAGTTTGAGCCAATTGTCGACGGAAAGACCCTCCCGGTCGGATGCTTCGATCAGCTAGGCTCACCCCTGAGCAAGGAGGTCCCACTCCTGGTCGGGACATGTGCCACAGAGACCACGTGGTTCCTGTCGTCCGTGCCGGGCATGTTCGAGTTGGATCGCGCACAAATGCACAAGATGGTTGGCGGAATGCTCGGTGCTGACAGTGAGCGAGTCGTCGGCATCTATGAGACGGGGCGGCCGGACGCGACCCCGACCGAAATTGCCCTTGCCATCACGGGGGACCTCATCTTTCGCAGCAAGGCGATCCGCATGGCTGAGCTGAATGCTGACCATGGCGGGGCGCCTGTCTACATGTACATCCTCGGCTTCGAAACAAATGCGTGCGGTGGGAAGTACCGAACGCCGCATACGCTCGACGTTCCACTGGTCTTCGCTCACCCGGATCACCCAATCTTGGGAAGCGATCCTGCTAGATTCATTGTTTCGAAGCAGATGAGCGACGCATGGACGGCATTCGCGCGGACCGGCCATCCGTATAGTGATTCGCTTCCGTACTGGCCGGCCTACGACACGACCACCCGGGCCACAATGCACTTTGACAGAGAACCCCAGGTCGTCCTCGATCCCATGTCGGCGGAGAGGATGGTTTGGTAGGAATGTCGCTACCCGAATCCCGGCGTTCGCGAAACTGGCCATAAGCGTCTTCTGACAACAGTGAAACTCTTACGAGGAGCCATCACCATGCTGCATCACTTCGGGTGTGAATCATGACCGATTGCTTGGTGGCGCTGGTGACGGGGGCCAACAAGGGCTTGGGCAAGGAGGTCGCGCGCCAGCTTGCCCAGCGTCAGATGACGGTTCTGATGGGTAGTCGCGAGCTCGCCCGTGGCACCGATGCGGCAGCCGAACTGTTGGCCGACGGTATACAGGTGGAACCGGTGCAGATTGACGTCACCGACCCCGCGAGCGTCGATGCTGTCGCCGCCCGGCTACAACGGGACCACGGACGGCTGGATGTGCTGATCAACAATGCTGGCACTATCGTGGAAGCACCGGCAGCTGAGGTGAACGCGGCGCAGATGCGGCAGATCTTCGACGTCAACGTCTTCGGTGTGGTCACCACCATCGGCACTTTGCTGCCGCTGCTGCGTGCCTCGCGCGAGCCGCGGATCGTCAACGTTGCCAGCACGACGGCCTCTCTTACGCTCAGTAGCGGGGGCACCGACTTCGGCGGCGACGCCTCGCAGCGCCTCGCCTACACCACCTCCAAGACCGCCCTGAACATGCTCACCATCCAATACTCTCAGGCTTTCAAGAGAGATCCCGGCCTGTGCAAGATCAGGATCAACTCCGCGGCACCCGGTTACACCGCCACCGACCTCACCCACCACCGCGGCACTCGGAGCGTCGGCGAAGGAGCGCGCGTCATCGTCGCCCTCGCCACGCTTCCCGACGACGGGCCGAACGGCGGCTTTTTCAACGACCAAGGTCCCCTGCCGTGGTAGGCGAGCGTCGCGAATTCGATCGTTCGCCTGCGGAGAGAGGAAAGGGGATGGGAACTCGCTCTGCTGAGCGGGTCCACTTCCGCTTCGGGGAACGGCCAGAGAGGGAAAGGAGTTGGGAACAATGCCGAAGCTAGGTGTCACAAACCGCGAAGGCGAAACGGAGATTGTTGACGGGGAGAGCGGCCTGTCCACGATGGAGGTGATTCGACAAGCTGGCAACGACGAGCTTCTGGCGCTGTGTGGTGGCTGCTGCTCCTGCGCAACATGTCATGTCTATGTTCACGGCGAACTGGCCGACCACTTGCCGCCCCTGAGCGAGGACGAAGACGAACTTCTGGACAGCTCCGAGTATCGTCAGCCAAACTCGCGCCTGTCCTGCCAGCTTCCCTTCAGCGAGGCATTGGACGGCCTTCAGGTGACGATTGCCCCGGAGGACTGATGCCGAGAATGACCGAGGGTACTGCAGGCGGACCGTCAGATCAGTATGACGTCTTGATCGTCGGAGCCGGTCACGGTGGCGCGCAGGCGGCCGGGGCGTTGCGCTTGGCCAAGTTCGAGGGGTCCATCGCCTTGCTCGGCGACGAGGTGGAGCTGCCCTACGAGCGTCCTCCACTGTCGAAAGACTACCTGTCCGGCGCCAAGCCGTTCGAGCGCTTGCTCATCCATCCGGACACATTCTGGTCCGACCGTGATATCTCGATTCTCAGTGGCCGTCGCGTGATCGCGGTCGACCCCGTGTCGCATCAGGTGCGTTGCGAAGACGGCGGCGAGATCGAGTACGGCCATCTCGTCTGGGCGGCAGGAGGGTCGCCGCGCACCATGGCGTGCTCCGGACACGACCTCGTGGGGGTGCACACGGTGCGGACACGAGCGGACGCCGACCGTATCCGCGCTGAACTCGGAACGACCTCCCGGGTCGTGGTGATCGGCGGTGGCTATATCGGACTGGAGGCCGCAGCGGTTCTTGCCCAGTCTGGCAAGGCGGTCACGGTGCTGGAGGCGCAAAACCGAGTGCTTGCCCGTGTCGCCGGCGAGCCGCTGTCGCGGTTCTATGAGCGAGAGCATCAAGCGCACGGCGTCGAGATACGGCTCGGCGTGACGGTCGAGTGCATCGAGGAGTGCAACTCGCGAGTGTCGGGCGTGCGACTCTCGGATGGCGAGGTCCTCGCCTGCGACATGGTGATCGTCGGAATCGGCATCGTCCCGGCAGTGGAGCCGTTGCTGTCGGCGGGCGCCGAGGGCACTGGCGGCGTCGAGGTCGACGGACAGTGCCGGACGAGCCTCCCCGACGTGTTCGCGATCGGAGACTGCGCATCGCATCTGAATCGCTACGCCGGCGAGACCCTCGTCAGGCTTGAATCAGTCCAGAACGCCCATGACCAGGCTACCGTCGTCGCCAAGGTGTTGACCGGGAACGAAGCAAACTACGACGTGGTCCCGTGGTTCTGGTCCAACCAGTATGACCTCCGGCTCCAAACCGTCGGCCTCTCTACGGGCTATGACGAGACGGTGGTTCGTGGCGATCCGGGCACTCGCCGGTTCTCCATCGTCTATCTCCGGAAAGGACAGGTCATCGCGTTGGACTGCGTGAACGCCACCAGGGACTACGTGCAGGGGAAACGCCTGGTGACGGACGGCCTGAGCGTGAATCCAGCGCTGCTGGCCGACACCACAGTAGCGCTCAAGACCCTTAGGTGAACTAAACATCAAACGTCTGGAGACACACGGGCCTCGGCTACCAACTGGAAGAACCAACCCCTACTACCGATTAGGAACAATGCCGATGTTTGACCGAGCGGAAGCTGTCGCACGATGGGCCCGCGTACGCCAGCTCATGGAGGACCAGGACATCGACGTGCTGGTGGCCATCGACTGGTCTCGGGACGAGATACTGCGGGGCAACCAGCGGTGGTTGACCGGGTACATCCCCATCGGCGGCCCCGCGGCTGCTTTGCTCGACCGCGACGGCACCGTTGAGCTGATCTCGGACCGCATCGGCAAGCCGGTGTCCGACTACTACACCGCTCATGAGTTTCCGATCGAGCTGGTGAACGGCTTCTCGCCGTCCCTGCTCGTTGAGCGTATCGCTCGCCGAAACCCCAGCCGACTCGGCGTCGCGGAGACCGAGAGCTTTCCGTGGACCATCGCCGCGGCGCTGGACTCACGATCCCCGGCCCCGCAGTTGGTTGACGTCTCTGGGTCACTCGAGCGACTCCGCCTGCGCAAGAGTGCGCAGGAGATCGCACTGGTCCGCAGGGGCTGCGAGATCGCCGATGCCGTCTGGGAGCACGTACCCGAGATCTTCAAAATCGGCCGCCGGAACCGCGAGATCGTCGCGGACATCGATCACCTGGTGCGCCTGGAAGGCGCCGAGGGGGGATTTCACCTAGTTCTGCCGGTACCTTTCAGGGGCAGGCCGATGCAGTCACTGGCGAATCCCGAACGGATCGAGGCGAACGCGCGTTATCTGGTCGAAATATCGCCGCGTTACGACGGATACTACTCGCAGGTCACGATTCCCGTCACCACCCGTCCTGATGACAAGGACATGTGGCGGGCGTACGAGGATCTCGTGGAAGTCAAGCAAGCAGTACAGCCGGATATGCGGCCCGGCGCCGACCTCTCAGAGATCGCCAGGTCGGTCGAAAAGCTCTTGGCCAAACGCGGCCACACGATGAAGTCGTTGTCCTTGGGCCACTTTTGTGGCATGGCGCTGGAGGAGCCCCGGCATGACCCGACGGTGCCGTTCGAGCTCGAGGAAGGAATGACGCTGATCTTCCATCCCATTCTTGCCGACGAAGAGTTCGTCGCCCTGATGCGAGCGGACACGTATCTCATAACCGAGAGAGGAGCAGAGCGGCTTACCCGCTACGAGGGTGCCAAGGTCACGCTTTCTTAACCGTGTGCACTGAATCCAGAGGCAAGAACAGCCGATTTGCGTTCCTGTGCTTGCCCATCTAGGCTAGAGTAATAACTCACAAGGGAAGAGTCTTATGACCATGACATCGCAGTCGTATCCCTCGGACGATTTTTCGATCGTGGAGAACGATGCTATCGCCGGCCAGTACTTAGCGACGTTCTGGCAGCCGGTGGCCCTTTCGAAGGATTATGCCCCGGGCACGTCGAAGCGCATCAAGCTTCTCGGGAAATTTTATACCCTGTATCGGGGCGATGAGGGTGCGATCAACCTCGTGCAGGATCGTTGTCCGCACCGCGGCACGAGCCTGGCCTACGGTTGGGTCGAGGGAAACTGCATCCGTTGCCGCTACCACGGATGGAAGTTCTCCGGCGACGGTCAAGGCGTAGAGTTCCCCGCAGAAACCGCCACCTACGCTCGCAGCATCAGCCTGGAGACGCACCCCGTTCGCGAGTACCTCGGGGTTGTTTTCGGCTACCTCGGCGAGGGCGAGCCGCCCGAGTTCCCGCGGTATCCCGAACTTGAGGATGAAAGTGCCGGCGAACTGGTCTCGATGGCGGTGACACTGCCATACAACTACTTCCAGCGTGTCGAGAATGACGTCGACGAGGTGCACATCTACTATGTGCACCGCGATCTCATGGCGAACTTCGGGCTCATCGAGCTCCCGCGCATCACTGCCAAAGAGACCGATTACGGGCTGCTGGCCACCACAGCGCGCCCAGACGGCAGCAAATTCTTCACTCACTTTCACATGCCCAATCTCATGTTGCGCGAGGCGGCGATCGGTCAGGACAAGGAAAACCTGGCGATCCATGCCGCATGGCGCCTGCCGATTGACAACGTCACCACGCTGAGCGTGATGATCGACCGGATTAAGAACTACGACGAGTCGATCCGCGAAAGTGAGAAGGAGATGGTTGACCCGGCAGAGATCGCGGCGCGGGTGCTGGCGGGCGAGCTGACGCTGGACGAGGTCGACCAGAACCATCCCTTGCTTCCCGTGATCCAGGATACGGTCGCGATGGCCGCGCAAGGACTGTCGTTGACCGTGCCGCCGAGCATTTGGGCCAATCCGACCGAGCCCTCGGTCTCCTCCGACGGATCTGGTCGCGCGAACTCAAAACTCTGCAGGATGGCCAGCCGCGCAAAGACTGGCGCCGCTCCAATGAGGAAAAACTGGTCATGTACGAGCCGGGCGATGACACGCAGGCCGACAGCACGACGGGCACTCACGATGTCGCGACGACCGATGTGGTTGCCGCCGCCGATGCCGGCCTGACCAGCGGTCTTACTCGTGGTTGAGCCGGTGAGTGAGATCTGCGGACCAGGGAAGGGCGGTTAGCGAGTCCGCTAAGGACGAGCATGACGGAGGGGAGCCGTTAGGCCGGGTCACGGCGGGCCGACGACGGCCTGGTGGCAGCCAGGGACCCTGGATAAGATGCGAGACGATGAACCGTTCATTGGGGTCTTCGTGGAAGTCCTGCGCACGAGACCATTGTTCCGCTCAGGGAAACTGGTTGTCCGGCTCGAAGCCTCGATCGTGCTCGGTGTGTTCTGCCGAGGGTTTGCCGCCGTCAGTCTTGACCAGGGCAAACCACCTGGTCATTTTCAGGTGGCGCGTTTAACCCGTTCGGATCGTCCGTAATCAAACCGAGTAGAAGGGTCGCGAAGTGCGGGTAACCGGCAGAATCGACGTTCATCAGCACGTGCTCCCTCCCTTTTGGGTGGAGGGTCTCCGAGAGCGGGGGTCGGTCCATCGGCCCCCGGACTGGGCGCCGGCGCAGGCGATCGCCTTCATGGACTCGCGAGATATCGCCACGGGCTTCCTATCGCTTACGGCACCGGGATTGGCCGCCTGGTCGGATGGCGAGAGTCGTGAGATGGCCCGCAAGGTCAACGACTATACGGCGGACCTCGTGGCTCGGTGGCCGGAACGGTTTGGCAACTTCGCGACACTTCCGCTGCCCGACGTGGTGGGTGCGCTCGCCGAAGTGGCCTACGCGCTCGACGAGCTGGGGGCCCAGGGCGTCGTTCTTTACTCCAACTACGGCGATCGGTACCTTGGACATCCGTCGTTCGAGCCACTGTGGGCAGAACTGGATCGACGTCAGGCGATCGTGTTCATCCATCCCACCCGTACTACGCTTCCCGAGCTCGAAGGCATTCCCGCGCCGTTCGTCGACTTTCCGTTCGCCACTACCCGCACCGCGGTAGACATGGTGTTGAAGGGCGTCCTCGATCGCCATAGGAGAGTACGGGTGATCCTGTCGCATGCCGGCGGGTTCTTGCCGTATACGGTTCAGCGCATCGTGGCGTGCGCAACCACTTTGCCGGGCTCGATCGGCACCGACGCGCTGCAGGAGTCCTTCCGTCGCTTCTATTTCGACACGGCGCTCTCCTCCGGCCTCTCGACGATCCCCAGCCTGATGGCCTTCGCCGACCCGTCCCGCATCCTGTTCGGCAGCGACTTCCCTTACGCGCCCGGAGGACCGGCGGAGCAGTTCACCGCCGCCCTCGACGCCAGCACAGACCTGTCCGACGTGGCGCATGCCGCCATTGACCACGACAACGCCGCATCGATACTTCCCAGCAGGCGCTGAAGGCCAACGGTCGTCGCTCGTCCGCTGCCCTTGTTCCTCAATCTGACGCGCCGTCGATCGTGGTTCGGGGTGCACCGAAAATCGGGTTCCGGTGTTGTGCTGCGCGATCAGAGTCAACGCCGGCTCGCGGACTCGGTGGTCGAGAGCGCATCGACGATGGAATGCTGTCCAGGCGGTGGGGCGTCGCCTTCGTGCGTGGCGCGCTACTGCGTGGGTGCGAGCATGGCCGTGGATTAGGGCGAAGGCGACGCCTCGGCTCGTTTCGACCGAGGCGTCCTTCGCCGGATCTTCGGTTACTTCCGGCCACACTGACGGCGGGGCTGGCATCGGCGTGCAGGCCGTGCTGGGCCTTGCCCCGGCGGTGATGTTCAAAGCGCAGCCCGATGCTGCGAGCCATCTCCTTGGCTCTGCTCGACATAGTCCGCTCGCGCACCGTGAACATCGAAGCAATCGATGGGCACACGCTCGGCGAACTCATGGACGGCCGTCTGCTGGTGTACGTCGAGCTCGTCGAAGCCATCGCTGGGCGCGATTCGGAGCACTGGAGCAGGTCACTACGTACCCGACAGCGGTATCCAAGCAGAGCGCTGACCGAAGACGTACTGGCTCAGCCGAGCAAGCCGGATGGGCGTCTCAGCCGGACCAAGCTGTCAACTTGGAAGAAGCACCGTCGTCGAGTGTGGCTGACGTCGAACAAAAGCGCGCTGTAGAGCGGATGGTCGATCGCGGCGGTGAAGTCGAATCCTGATGTGGAGCCGTCTTTGCTGGCGAGTGGCCTCGCAGGATCGTCATCGCAGCTGTCTTCTGATTCCACACCGGAGTCAGAAGACGATGACTGGTTTGACGGTGGCGCCGGACGAGGAATCGGCGAACGCGGCGTTGATGTCCGCGAATTCGTAGTGCTTGATCAGCTTGTCGAAGGGGAATCGGCCCTGTGCCCACAGGTCGGCCATGCGGGGGATGAAGAGCTGGGGCACGGAACTACCTTGGATGATCGTCTTGAATGTCCAGCCTTTGACCAGCGAATCTCCGATTTCGAAGGGAACTTCGGTGCCCGAAGGGGCGGATCCGACGAGGGCCAGGGTGCCCCTGACCGACTGCGCGCGGACCAAGGGAGCGAGCACCGTGGGCAGGCCGGTGGTGTCCAGGATGTAGTTGGCGCCCCGCCCTGCGGTGATCCGCATCAGTTCGGCCGGGACATCGGTGTCCTTGCCGTTGATGGTGTGGGTGGCGCCGACCTCTTGGGCCAGTTCCAATCGGGAGTCGTGGACGTCCACGGCGATCACTGCGGTGCAGCCCGTCAGCCGGGCCGCCATGATCGCTGCCAGTCCCACCGCTCCCGCACCCGAGACGGCGAATGACGAGCCGACCTGCGGGCGCAGTTCATTGAGGACTGCGCCCGCACCGGTCTGCATTCCGCACCCCAGCGGCGCGAAGATCTCCAGCGGAGCTGACGCGCTTACCGGCACCACGCTGCTTTCCACGACGTTGGCGTAGGTACTGAAGGCGGACTGACCGAAGAAGTGGGAGGAGACGGCTGAGCCGTCCCGCGTGGACAGTGATGTTGAGCCGTCGCCGCGCCGGCCTCCGAAGTCCTCGGCGAACAAGTTCTCGCAGTAGGCCATGTTGCCTGCCAGGCACTCCGAGCACTGCGTGCAGTAGGCCACGGACAGCACGACGTGGTCGCCGGGTCGCACACGGGAGACCGCCCTGCCGACCTCCTCGACGATCCCCGAACCCTCGTGGCCCAGCACGGCCGGCAGCGGAGTCGGGTAGATGCCGTCCCGGACGAAGGCATCGGCGTGACAGATGCCCGAGGCCACCATCCTGACCCTGACCTCGTTGTCCCGGATCTCGTCCAGTCGCAGCTGTTCCAGGATCAGCGGGGCGTTCCGTTCCCGCGCGACAGCCGCGGTGACGTTCTTCATGGCGCCGAGCTCCTGTCCGTCCGTCAATTGACGCCGTGAATCGGGGGTTCAGGCGTTGGTGGTCACAGGGGGGAGTTTGGCGGCCCATTCGGTGACGGTCTCGGCGTAGAGCTCGGGCCGGTGGCCGTGCATTGAGTGGGGCATGTCGGGGAAGTCGAGGTAGGTGAAGTCCTGGCCGGCGGCGGTGACCAGTTCTTGGACGCGGGTGGCCTGGGGATCGGAGATCGCGCCCTGGTAAATGCCGGTTTTCTCGTCCTGCTGGTGGTAGTGGTGGGTGAAGAGCACCGGGACCTTGACGTGGGAGAGCATGGTGGCGTGGTCGCAGCCGGCGGTGGCCAGGCCGCTGGCGAAGGAACGGCCCCACTCAGGGTCGTACTCCTTGAGGTTCTGTGGGGCTGGGGCGTCGGCGGGGATGTCCTTCGGGCGCGGGATCATGACGGAGATGGCGTCGAGTAGCGGCCGGGACAGTTCGCGGGGCGCGGCGGCTTTGAAACCCTCCCAGTCTCCGACGGTCCACTGGTCGCCCAGGTATTTGTTCCACAGGGCCATGGAGGGACCCATGCCCTGGTTGACGGGCTGGCCACAGGTGGTGATGAGTTCGGAGGCGAACAGCGGGGCGTCTTCGAAGACCGCGCCGAGGATCTGGCCGGGCTTGGCGTAGGCGGATAGCCAGGCGGCGATCACGCCGCCGGAGGACATGCCGCTGACGAGGGTGGGCCGGCCGATGACCAAGTCGATGAAGCGGACCACGTCGCCGGCCATGGTGTCGACGGTGTAGCGGCCCGGGGTCCAGGTGGAGCGGCCCTGGCCGCGCAGGTCGATGGCGAAGACCTGGAAATGCTCGGCGAGCAGAGGCATGGCGCGCTCGTAGCCCCACCAGGACTCGGACTGCGCGGGGATGAGGAGCAGCGCGGGGAGGGTGGGGTCGCCCAGGGTGGCGTAGTTCATCCTGATCTCGCCCAGGTCGACCAGGTGCTCCTCGACGGAGTGCGGGATGAAGGTGCCGGCGCGGTCGGCGGCTTCCAGATACGGCATGAGGTGAGTCCTTTGATCGTTGTCCGGGCGATGGGTGAGGGCGGGTCGGCAGAGGGGAGTGTCAGGACTGGTTGAGCCAGGCTGTGCCGGCGGCCTTGATCTCGGCCTCGAGAGCGCTGTCGCGGGTGGGGAACTCGCGCACGATGGGGAAGCCGGACCTCTCCAGGAGGTAGGCCAGCGCGGCGTACTCCCGCGGGAAACCGCGCACCGCCTTTTCGTCGATTTCCTCGACCTTGGTCAGGAAGGTGAAGTGGCTCATGTCGTAGCTGCTCTCGCGGCGGGTGATGCGCCAGGCGCCGTCGCGCTTCTCGACCTGGTCCAGGAAGCGGTTGTGGGTGGTGCAACCGAGCTCCAGGAAGGTGTTCTCGGCGACGATCATGGCGTTGGTCTCGACGAAAGCCTTATCGCCACGGAAAGTGATCGTGGGGGTGGCGACCACATGCTTGTTGCGGAAATCCGAGGCGCCCATGCGGGCAGAGCCTTCGACGAAGTCGGTGGCCAGCCCATCGAACCACGTGATCGCGATGGTGGCGCCGGGGTGGAACAGCTCGCCCAGCTGGTCCCACTCGCTCAAGTCCCGGTGGATCCAGCCGCTCATCAGGTCGGCGATGGCGGCGCGGTCCTCGATGCGCGTGTGCATAATATTTGACTCCAAGATAGAGGACAACATCGTTTCTTATTTAGAGTACACCCATCCCGTCGTTGGGCGCGACTCCGCGCCGAGAGCTATAACGGGACGGGTGACCGCCTCTTCCTCAGCTTCCACCCCGCCAACCCGCACCGTCACCACGCGCCGCCGCGGCACGGAGCTGAGCCAGGCGATCTACCGGGCGACCCTGGAGGAGCTGGCCGCGACCAGCTTCGAGGAACTGAGCTTTGAGAAGATCGCCCCGAAGGCCGGCACCGGGAAGTCCGTGCTCTACCGCCGATGGAGCACCACGGCCGAGCTCGTCCTGGCCGCACTCAAAGATCACGAGGCCGGCCTGGGTAAACCCCTGATACCGGACACCGGGACCCTGCGCGGGGACCTGCTCGTCCTCCTCATCGCCTTCGCCCGGGTCCTGGACGAGCCACGCGGACGCGCCCTGCGTCCCCTGCTGACCCAGCGCCCGCGCCACCCCGAGCTCTTCGCGCAGGTCATGGACCAGGTCGTGCTTCCTCATCAGGCCGTTCTTCTGGACTGCATGCGCACCGCGGTCGAGCGTGGCCAGGCCTCCCCTGAGCGCGCCACCGCCCGCACCGCGGCCATCGGCCCGCGCCTGATCGTGGCCGAATCCATCGACCGCGGGACCGTCACCGACTCAGAAGTCGAGGCAGTCGTCGACCTGGTAATCCTTCCCCTGCTCGCCCGATAGAAGGCAGCGCACGGCCGCAGCGGTTCGGGGAGACCTGCTCGTATCGGTGCGGTCGCCGAGGCTTGCCGCGCCGCCGAGCCACCCAGTCCTCCTGCGGCTCTGCGGCGAGGTTGGCGCGGCTGTTGACGGAGATCAGGCCCGCATCGAGCCGACGGGCGACGCGCAGTGGACGATCCGTGTCGCGGCTCCACCTGCACGCTCGGTGTCATTCGCCAGGGCGATCGTTTCGACCTCGGTGCGGAAACGCTGGGCCAACAGTGCGGCGCAAAGACTTCCGGCTGGACGATGGGCGGCGGGGGATCCAACGCGAGTCCAGCCGCCACTACACGTCGCGCAGCCCTTGGCCCAACAGCAGCTTCACGTCGCGGAAGTCGTCGACGACCCGGCCGAAGATCGGCTCGAGGCCTGCTCCCACAAGGCATGCAGGGTGGGGTTGTCCAGCTGGAGCCACTTGGCCGCGGCCTGGGGGTCCTGCAACGGGATGGCGGCGAAGCGGGAGGGTCTCGGCTGCGCAGGCTGGGCGATCGGGGTCGGCAGTGGCCAAGTGTTCATCGAGCCGATCGTGCGCATCGCGGCCCCGCTGCCAGTTGCGCGTTTCACTATTGCGCATTGACTTTACGTATGGGGGAAATTAGCGTCCGCATGGCCACAACGGGCGAAGGAGGCCGAGGCGATGTCGGTGGACGGGTCCTGTGACGTGGCGGAAGCCGCGGATGTGGTCGTGGTTTGCTACGGACCGGCAGGCCGGGTCACGGCCGCGCTGCTCGGCCGGGCGGGCCATCGGATGGTGGTGCTGGAGCGCCATGAAGGGCTCTGCTACTTGCCCTGGGCGGCCAGCTTCGACGACGAGACGATGCGGATCTTCGCTCGCCGGGGCATCGCCATGGAACTGCCTCCCGAGGTCCGGAGCCGGCACGGCCACGAGCGGACGGGGTCGTCCGGCAAGGTGCTCGCGCAGCACCGCCATGACGAGCAGGGCTCGAGCGGCCGGGCGAAGTGGACACGATCTACCAGCCCGATCTTGAGGAAGCCCTGGACGCGGTGTGCCTTACCACGCCGGGTGTGGAGATCCACCAAGGATCGCCGGTCATCGGCATTGACCAGGACGGTTGCCGCGCCGTGTCCACAGTGGAGGGCGGCGTGACCGTGACCGCGCGCCAGGTGGTCGCCTGCGATGGAGACAGCGGCTTTGTCTGTCACGCCCTGGGCAAAGACCAGGACGACTACGGCCAGCGGCGCCAACCCTGGCCGCGCCGCCAGCCACGCACCATGCCCAGCTCGCCGGTTGTCTCCCTGGCCGCGCTCACCGGCGCCCTCCGACAGCCCTGCGGTCGGCCAGATCGCGTGTTTCCACCTTTCCGACATTTCCAGCCTTCCCCCCACTCGTGCAGTTCCACATGAGGAGTACGGACATGAATTCCAACTTCGGTAGATCCGGGACTCGGGCTCGCCCCGGTCCCGCGGTGGCGCTCGGGCTGGTCATCCTGTGCATCGAGGGGTACGACCTCTTCATCCTTGGTGTCGTCGGTCCCTCCCTGTTGACCCATCCAGGCTGGGATGTCACCAAGTCGACGCTGGGGCTCCTGGGCGGACTCACCGCGCTCGGGATGCCCCTGGGCTCCATCGCCGCCGGTTGGGCCGGCGATCTCCACGGTCGCCGCCTCCCCATGCTCGTCAGCCTGGTCTGGCTTTCTTTGAGCATGCTCCTGAGTGCTGTAGCCGGGGACTTCACACTGTTTGCCGCGTCGCGGTTTCTCGCCGGCATTGGCATCGGCGCCTTGATCCCCCTCGTCACCGCCTACGTCAGCGAAGCGGCCACGCCCGCTCGCCATTCCCTGCAGGTGGGCACCGCTACGGCAGGGCTGGGCGTCGGTGGAATCATCACCGCGGTCGTTGGCCGAGTCCTGCTGCCGCAGTGGGACTTCCATAACCTCTTCTTCTTCGGAGTCATCCCGCTGGTGCTCGTTCCCGTGGTGTGGCGCCTGGTGCCCGCCGTCGTACAGGACCACCCGGCACGGGTACCGCTGTCAGCCGAGTCGAACCCGCCCGTGCCGGGGGTGGACGGCTCCAGCAACCGGCTCGGCCAATTGCTCTCTGCGCAGTACCGCCGGGCGACTCTCCTTTTCTGGGCGGCCACGTTCGCCGGGCTAGTCATCGTCTACGGCGCCGGTACCTGGCTGCCGACTCTGCTGGTCAACTCGGGCTACGACCTGGGCTCTTCGCTCGACTTCTCCATCGCCTTCAATGTCGGCGCCGTCGTCGGGATCCTCGGAGCCAGCCTGATCGCCGACCGCGGATTTCTGAAAATCGCCGCGGTGGTCAGCTTCCTGCTTGCCGCCGTCGCCATGATCACCCTCAGCACACCGCAGCCCCGGCCCTTGCTGCTCGTCGCCTCCGGCGTCGCCGGCTTCGGCGCGCTCGGTACCCAGGCTCTCGTCAATATCTTCGTCGCCGTCTCCCACCCGGCCCGCCTGCGAGGTACCGCGCTTGGCTTCAGCCTCGGCGTGGGCCGTGTCGGCGCCATCGTCGGCCCCGGCTATCTGGGCGCTGTCACCGTGCTGATCAGCTCGCCCAAGGCCGGCTTCTACGCCTTCGCCGTCCCAGCCCTCATCGGTGCGATCCTGATCGGGCTGCTGCGGCCCGCGTCCACCGCCATCGCGCAGTCCGACGCGCCCCTTGCCCGATAGCCACCGCGCCCGTCCTCGAACCGAATACTGTTGGCCTGCCAAGGAAACTGGGCGCTTTTCCCCGTCCGGCCAGGGCTCGCGTGAACGCGAAACACAGCTTGCTGTTATCACATATAATTGTTATGGTAGTGCCTGTTCCGCTTGTCAGGCTTCCTTCGGCGACCTCGCCGACCCACGATCCCCACCTGGGAGCGGCATGCCGAGCACGAACAATCAGTGGCAAAGGAGCCGCCAGTGCGCATCGCCAACGTATCCGGCCGCGCGAGTCTGGTCGTGTCAGACGACTTCGTGGACATCGACGCAGCGAGCGGGGGCAGATTCCCCGCTGACATACAAGCTCTGTATGGCCGATGGGACGAATTTCGAGTGTGGGCCGAGGGCGCCACCGGCGCATCGTCCCCGATGTCCGCCGAGACGCTCGGCGCCCCGGCTCCGCGGCCCCGCCAGGTGTTCGCGATCGGGTTGAACTACCGGGAGCACGCCGCGGAGTCCGGGATGGACTTGCCGACGTCGCCGGTCGTGTTCACGAAATTCCCGTCATCGATCACCGGCCCCGCGTCGGTGGTGAGCCTGCCCGCAGGCTCGGTGGACTTCGAGACCGAGCTGGTCGTGGTGCTCGGGCGTGACGCCTACCGGGTGCCGACGGCAGCGGCGTGGGACCACGTCGCAGGCCTCACCGTGGGCCAGGACCTCTCGGAACGACAGCTACAGCTGAAGCCGCCGGTGCCCCAGTTCAATCTCGGGAAGTCGTTCCCCGGTTTCGCCCCGATGGGCCCCGTACTGGTCACCGTGGACGAGTTCGCCGATCCGGACGATCTCGAGATCGGCTGCCTGCTCAATGGCGAACAGATGCAGAAGTCCCGCACCAGTGACATGATCTTTCCGGTCGCGGACATCATCGCCTATCTCTCGTCGATCCTTCCGCTTTACGCCGGTGACGTCATCTTCACCGGCACCCCCTCAGGTATCGGCATGGCCCGCGAACCCGCCCGCTATTTGTGCCATGGCGACGAACTGGTCACCTTCGCCGAAAGTGTCGGCTCGATGCGCACCCGGTTTATCTCAACTTAGTGAGCAAGTCCGGTCAACGTTTCCTTAACGGAGAGGAATTTCGATGTCCGCCACCCCGAAGTTCGCCCATGTGGTCTTCCAGACAAGCCAGGCCCCGCAGATGCGTGACTGGTACTGTACTGTGCTCGACGGCCACGTCGTCTATGAAGACGACGCGTTGACGTTTGTCACCTTCGACGAAGAACACCATCGCATCGCGTTGCTCAACTCGCCGAACCCGTTGCAGCGCAAGACTCCCACCACCGCGGCGATGCACCATGTCGCTTATACCTTCGACAGCCTCGATGACCTCCTCGGCCGCTACGAGCTACTGCGGGACAAGGGGGTCACTCCGGCCGTGTCGATCGCACACGGTGTGACGACTTCGATGTACTACCAGGACCCTGACGGCAACTTCGTCGAAATGCAGGTCGACAATTTCGCCGAGCCCGTCGAGGCGACCGCCTACATGAACGGCCCCGAATACGCGGCCGATTCGGTCGGGCCCGCCTTCGACCCCGAAGTCATGCTCGTCGCACGCCGCGCCGGCGCGGACGTCGAAGAGCTCACCGCTCGCCCATGGTCACTCAAGGCGGATTTGCCCGACCCGATGGCCGTGCTCGTCGGTGCCGGCTGATTGCGGGTGATCAGGATGACGACCAAACGCGCGGCCGCAGCGCACAAAGCTGTCGAGCCGCAGCGATTCCGTGACCTGATGGCGGGCGTGTGTGCGCCGGTCACGGTGATCACCACAACATGCGGTGACGAACCGTATGGGGCGACGGCCAGTTCGTTCGCCTCGCTGTCACTGGACCCGCCGCTCATCACTGTCGCGTTCGACCGCCGCTCCACATTGCTGACACGGATCCTCGAGGCAGGGCGGTTCGGCGTGAACCTCCTCGGCCACGGCCAGGACGACCTCGCCACGCTCTTCGCTCGCCGTGGCGCGGACCGCTTCACCACCACCTCCTGGCACGACGATTGCGGGCTACCCCGCCTCGACGGCGCGGCCGGGTGGCTGGTGTGCGAACTGAACCGTGTCGTCGAGGGCGGCGACCACCTGCTGCTGTTCGGTCTGGTGACCGCCGCCAGCCGGTGCGAGCTACCACCGCTGGTCTACGCACACCGCACCTTCGGCACCCACTCTCGCTTCGCCGAACGGCCCCGCCCGCCGATCGCCAATCACATCGCCGCCTGCGCCTGCTGACCCGCTGGCACGACACCGACCGAAGAGGAACTGGACATGACCAGCGTCACCGAGAATCCCGCCGCCCTCACCGATACGGCGGGCACCGACCTGCTGGGTCGGATCCGGGAGCTGCAGCCACTACTGGCTGACAACTCCGCACAAGGCGAGACCGATCGTCGTGTCGTCGAGGACAGCATCACCGCGCTGGTTGACGCCGGGGCGTTCCGGATCGCCCAGCCGAAACGCTACGGCGGGCTTGAAACCTCCATGCGCACCATGCTGGACGTGTCGGCCGCGGTGGCCGAGTCCGACGGGGGAACCTCTTGGGTGGTGACGTTGTGCAATGTCTGCGCCTGGATGACCGGCCTCTTTCCCGAGCGGGCGCAGGACGACGTCTGGGCAAGCAATCCCGACGCCCGCGTCTCCGGTGTGCTGGCCCCGACGTCGGAGTCGGTCAAGGTCGACGGTGGGCACCGGGTGAGCGGGCGCTGGTTCTACAACTCCGGCTCCTGGCACTCGCAGTGGGCCATGCTCGGAATCCCGGTCACCGACGAGCACGGCGTGGCAGTGGATCAGGGGCTCGCGTTGATCCCGCGCGACGACTTGCGTCTGGAGGAGACCTGGTTCGTGGCCGGGATGAAGTCCTCCGGCTCGAATTGCCTCATCGCCGAGGACGTGTTCGTACCGGACCATCGGGTCGTGTCGGTCCCGCAGGCGATCGACGGAAACTACGCCACTGAACGCACCGATGAGGAGCTCTACCGTGCCGCGTTCGTGCCCTTGCTGTCGCTGGTCCTGGCCGGCCCGCAGCTGGGCATGGGCCGTAAGGCCCTGCAGATCGTGACAGAGAAAGCGCCGAAGAAGGCGATTTCCTACACCTTCTACACCGCGCAAGCCGATTCGGTCGCCTTCCAGCTGCAACTCGCGCGGGCCGCGATGCTGATCGACACGGCGCACCTGCACGCCTACCGCGCCGCCGACGACATCGACGACGCCGCCCGGCGCGGCAGCTACCCGGACACGCTGGCCCGAGCCCGGGTCCGCGCCGACACCGGATGGGTGCTCGAGCACGTCACCAAGGCGATCGACATCCTGCTGTTCGCCCACGGCGCGGGCAGTTTCGCGGAAGTGAACCCGCTGCAGCGCCTCTGGCGTGATTCCGCGGTCGCCGCCAGGCACGCGGTCACGCTGCCCGCGGTCGACTACGAGATTTACGGCAAGGCACTGCTCGACCGTGACGATCAGATCACCCCGCTCATCTAAGGCGGACACGACGTCTGCGCCCACCGCCCCCGAAACTACGCCGACGCACCGAACGGTCCCGTCGGCCACGATCTGGAGACAATGCCATGAGCGCGACACCGGATTCCGGCAACTGCCTGATGTGCGGCATGGAACAGGTCGCGGAGACCTCCGTCGTCTTCCGCGACGACCTGTGGGCAGCGGAGATCGTGCCCGCGTTCGCCGTGCCCGGCTGGTTCTTCCTGCGCGCACGAAGGCATGCCGAACTCATCACCGGTCTCAACGATGCCGAACTGTCCACCTTCGCCCGCCGGGCCAGGGATCTCGTCGCCGCCGTCGCTGAAGCCACCGGTGCGCCCGCGACCTACTTTCTCGTCTTCGGCGAAAACTATCGACATTTCCACGCGCTGATCACGGCGCGTGGCGTCGACGTCCCCACGGACAGGCGTTCTGGAGACATCTTGAAATTGGTGCCCGATCATGTCGACCCGGTCGAGGCGGCGCGGCTCGTCCCCGAGGTTCGCCGTGCCTACCACCGCGCCGCGTCGGCTGGCGGTGCGCCGGTCAGCATCGCCGGCTGACGCGGTCGCCGCCGAACGGGCCTGCGAGAAATCGCGTCGTTCCGGCCCGGTGGCGCGGATGCCGCGTTTCAGCGTCTCGAAACCTCTAGCTAAACCCTTGACCACTTGGAGAAGTTCATGCCCGAAGTCCTGAAACGGCCGCTCTCGAAAGCCAAGGTCCGCCAAGACCTCAGCGAGGTCCGCGAACGAGTGAGCTCCATCATCGAGGACATCCGGAGCCGTGGCGACAGTGCGATCCGCGAGTACTCGGCCACCTTCGACAACTGGTCCCCGGAGTCTTTCCGGCTGAGCGCGGACGAGATTTCCCGGATCGTCGCGACGTTGCCCGATCAGGTCATCGAGGACATCGAGTTCGTGCAACGGCAGGTGCGGAACTTCGCGCAGCGGCAACGTGACTCCATGCTCGACGTCGAGGTCGAGACGATGCCAGGGGTCCGGCTTGGCCACCGCCACATTCCCGTCACCGCGGCGGGCGCCTACGTGCCGGGCGGAAGGTATCCGCTCACCGCCTCGGCCCACATGACCATCGTGACCGCCAAAGTAGCCGGCGTGTCCCGAGTGGCCGCCTGCACGCCGCCCATCCGCGGCGAGATCCCCGCCGCGACCGTCGCGGCGATGCACCTCGCGGGCGCGGATGAGATCTACCTGCTCGGGGGCGTGCAGGCGGTGTCCGCTCTGGCGATCGGCACCGAGACCATCGACCGGGTCGACCTGATCGCCGGGCCGGGCAACGCCTATGTGGCGGAGGCGAAGCGGCAGTTGTTCGGTGAAGTCGGCATCGATCTGTTCGCCGGGCCGACCGAGATCCTGGTGATCGCCGACGAGACGGCCGATGCGTTCGTCGTCGCGGTGGACTTGCTCTCCCAAGCCGAGCACGGCCCGGACTCGCCGGCCGTGCTGGTGACCACCTCGCGCCGGATCGGTGTGGAGGTGCTGGCGCACATCGACGCCCTGCTGCCGGGAATGCCGACCAAGGACTTAGCCGGGCCGACGTGGCACGACCATGGCCAAATCGTCGTAGTCGACTCGATTGAGGAGGCCTTCACCGTGGCGGACGGGTACGCCAGCGAACACGTCGAAGTGCTCACAGCCAACCCGCGCCAGGCGCTCGACGCGATGCACGACTACGGCGCGCTGTTCCTCGGCGAGGGTACCTGCGTTTCCTACGGCGACAAGGTGATTGGCACCAATCACGTGCTGCCGACCAGGGGAGCGGCGCGCTACACCGGCGGACTGTGGGTGGGCAAATACCTCAAGACCGTCACCTATCAGGAAGTCACCGATCCGGCCGCGAGCGCGCGGCTCGGTGAGGTGTGTGGCCGTGCCGCGCGGGTGGAGCTCTTCGAAGGGCACGCCCGCGCGGGCGATGTCCGGGCAGCGAAGTTCGGTGGTGCCCCGCTGCCGTGGGACACCCGTCCATCTGTGGCGGCGGAGCTGTGAGCGGCGTTTTCTCCGGGCGGACCGTTCTGGTTTCCGGTGGTGGCAACGGACTGGGCCGCGCGATGTGCGCGGCCCTGTCGGTCAACGGGGCGCGCGTTCTCGCGGTGGGACGGACCAGGGCCACGGTTGAGGAGACCGTCGCCCAGTTGGCTGGACCCGGTCGGGCATCGGTCTGTGACGTCGGTGATCCGGGCTCGGTGCGGCAGCTGGCCGCGGAATTCGCCGACGAGGAGATCTCGGTCCTGGTGAACAACGCCGGGATCGCCGGGCCCGTCGCATCCTTGGTGGACGTCGACCCGGCGGACTGGGACGAGGTGTTCGGCGTCAATGTCCGGGGTACGTTCCTGATGTGCCAGGCCTTTCTGCCGCCGATGATCGAACGAAGGACAGGGCAGATCGTGAACATCGCGTCCGTGTCCGGCAAACGGCCGTTGCTTCGCCGCACGCCGTACTGCGCGTCGAAGATGGCGGTGCTCGGGCTGACCACGACTCTCGCGGGCGAGGTCGGCCCCCTCGGTGTCACGGTGAACTCTCTTTCGCCGGGACCGGTCGAGGGCCCGCGAATGACTGGAAATTTCCAGCGGGAAGCCGTGGCCACCGGGGTCACCGTGGAGGAGGCAGAGGCCGTGTTCGTGTCACGTGCGGCACTGGGGCGGATGGTCACCGAGGATGAGGTCGCCGCGGCTTTGGTCGCGATGCTGCAGATGCCGGGTCTGTGTGCGGCCGACATCGACTTGTCCGCCGGAATGGTGGCCCGGTGAGCTTGTAGCGGCGTGTGGCGCAGCGGTCTGAGGAGTGCCGTAGCGCGCGATGTCTCCTGCGCGCGGCTTCGTCGCATCCGGATCCACGCGCACCACCCGGCCGATGCGTCCGGTGCCGGGCACGACTGGCGGTTCGAGCGGATAGTGGCGTTCGCCGTTGACACGTCGTGCACATGGGTCGCGACGACCTCGGCGAGCGTCTCACCGCTGCTGGCTTCCGGGTCGGGCAGATCGTGCATGGTGAGCGGAAGCCGAACTCGGCCGGTGTCGCTGCTCGGATGGGGGATATGCGGAGTAAGCATGGACGTGTCGAGTGCGAGCGGTCCACATCGAAACAGTCGCTCCGCTGTCCGGGGCGAAGTCATGGCCGCTCTCCAGCCGGCGACAATCTCTCGCCGACGTGTGGGGTGCTTCTCCGTGACGCGACGGTCTTGCCGAGCACGAGGCCGAAGACAAGGGCTAGTGGCAGCTGGATCACGGTGTACACGGCCGGCGGCAGCGCCATCTGCTCGCTGCCGATCACGGTGCGGGCGACGACGATCGCCATCACCGCGTTGTGCAGGCCGATCTCGAACGAACACGCCACCGACTGCGCGTGGGTCACCTGGAACACGCGAGGCACCACGTAACCCAGGGCGAGGTTCACCATGCCGAACACCGCAGTGATCCCGGCGAGGTGGCCGAAGTTGTCGGCGAGGATCTGGCGGTTCTGCAGGAGGGCCCCGCCTATGAGGAGACCGAGCACCACCATCGACGCGATGCGGACCGGACGGTCCAGGCGCAGGGCCACCCGCTCGCGCCAGCGCCGGACGAGCATGCCGATGCCCACCGGGACCAGCACGATGGCAAAAACTTCCGCGGCCTTGCCGAACTGCAGGCCGAGCGACTCGTCGCCGGCCGCGAAGTGGGCTGCGGCCAGGTTGTAGATGACAGGCATCGTCACGATCGCCAGCACCGAGTTGATCGCCGTCAGACTGACGTTGAGCGCGACATCACCGCCGAACAGGTGGCTGTAGAGGTTCGCGGCGGGCCCTCCGGGCGACGCTGCCAGCAGCATCATGCCGACGGCGAGGATCGGGGAAAGCCCGAACAGATAGATCAGGCCGACGCAGATGGCGGGCAGCACGACAAGCTGGGTCAGCAGCGCCGCCAAGACCACACGCGGCCGTTGAGCGATCCGCGCGAAGTCACCGACGGTGAGACCCAGGCCCAGACCGAGCATGACGATGCCGAGCGCCACGGGTAGTGCGGTACTCACCAGGTCCATGACGCACCTCCCGCGTGTGCGGGGACCGGTCTGTTCCAGACCGACTCGAAGAGCTGATCTCTCATCGTTGAGACACCTCTGCTTCATGCGCCTTGTGTGTGATGCGGGGTACACAAAGTGCGGGGGAAGCAGCCCGACGACCACTTTACTTGCACATGGTGCGACCTCGGTTTGATGTCAGTCGCGCCGCCGGACGACCACGTCGAGCCCGCGGCGGCTGCGTGCCGCGCCCGGCCCGATCAGCGCTGCCAGCCGGGGACCGAGCTCGGCGCAAGCACTGAGCAGGATCGGGGCCAGGTCGGCGAGCTCGGTCGCACCGGCCTGGTCAGAGCGGGACGCGATCGAGAGTGAGCCCAACGCCGTGCCGGAGTCCGGGTCGAGGAGGGGCGCTGAGATGCCCGTCATGAAGGCGTGGTTCTGGCTGCGGCTCACCGAGTAGCCGTCGCGGCGGATGCGCTCGAGTTCCTGGTCGCTCGGCCGTCGCTCCGCCGCGGGCCGGGTGCTCAGCACGGTCTGGGCTTCTTCCGGTGGCAGGTGGGCCAGGATGGCCAGCCCGCTCGAACCGGAGGTCAGCGGGGCCCGCTCACCCAGCACAACCTGGTCGCGCAGCGGGTGTGACGGTGAAGGGATGCCGACGGTCAGCACCCGGTGACCGCCGGACCGCAGGTGCATGGCCGCTGAGTGACCGGTGGTGGTCACCAGGCGGGTGACCACGGGATGAGTGGCTCGCAGCAACGGAGGATCCGGGCCGACGAGCACGGCCAACGCGATCGATCGGCTGCCCAGCCGGTACCCGACTCGCGGCGCGTGATCAACGTAGCCCTCCGCCTCCAGGCGTCGCAGCGCGCGATAAGTCGCCGCCTCGTTGAGTCCCGAGCGGGACGCGATGCGAGTCAACGTCGCAGGCTGCTCCAGACCGGCCAGCGACTCCAGGATCTCCAGGCCCCGCAGAACGCCCGCGGCGCCGGATCTGCTCGAGACCATGGTCCCTCCTTCGTGGCTGTACTTGCACATTGTGCAGCCTGTGTTGGTGGTCCTGCTGCGCGGCTTGTCACATGGACGCAATTACCCGTTCACGTATCAGTCAGGACACCGGCCATGACCTCCCGCACGATGAAACTGATCGCCTTCATGCAGGCGCAGAACTGCTCCAACTATGTCGGCTCGTGGCGTAGCCCGGCCAGCGTCCCGGACTTTCTCACCCCCGCCTACTACCAGCGCATCGCCCGGACGCTGGAGGACGCCTGCTTTGACATGGCGTTCTTCGACGACCGTCTGGCGATGCCCGACATCTACGGCGGCAGTGCCGACCTGGCGGTCGAACACGGCATCCGCACGGTCAAGATGGATCCGACGATCGTGCTGACGGCCATGGCAGCGGTCACTACTCACCTCGGGCTGGGCGCCACCGCCAGCACCACCTATTTCGAGCCCTTCGATGTCGCGCGCCGGTTCATGACGCTGGACCAGATGACCGGCGGCCGGATCGCGTGGAACATCGTCACGTCCCTCAACTCCGCCGAGGCCAACAACTTCGGCAAGGCCGCTCACCTCGACCACGACCGCCGGTACGACCGCGCCGACGAGTTCGTGCAGATCGTGCGTGACTTCTGGACCGCCTGGGACCCGGACGCTCTGGTCATCGATAAGCAGGCCGGGCGCTTCGCCGACCCCGCGAAGGTTCACCGCACCACCTACCACGGCGACTTCTTCGACGTGGATGGCACCTTCACCGTCCCGCAGTCCCCGCAAGGCCACCCCGTCCTGCTCCAAGCCGGGCAGAGCGGACGCGGCCTCGCCTTCGCCGGCCGCTGGGCCGAGGTCGTGTTCACCGCGTTCAGCAACATCGAGAAAGGTGCCCAGACCTCTGCCGCGATCAGGGAGGCCGTCGCCGCCGCAGGCCGGGATCCCGAAAAGGTCGCAGTGACTCCAGCGGTCGGCGTGATCGTGGCTGAGACCGAGGAACTGGCCAAGGCCAAGGAGAAGATCATCCGTGGGCACGCGCGCCAGGAGGACGGCCTGGTTCTGCTGTGCGAAACCCTGAACGTGGACTTCTCCGGCCGCCCTGTGGACAAGCCGTTCGCCGACGAGGAACTCGCGGCGATGTCGTGGCACGGGCTGCGGGATCGGGTGATCGCCACCAGCGGTACGCCCAACCCGTCGGTCGCCGACTTCGTCACGTTCTCCGGCCGGGGCACGATCGATGAGGGCCGGGTCTTCCGCGGCACCCCCAGCCAGGTCGCCGACCAGATGCAGGAATGGTTCGACACCTGCTGTGACGGCTTCGTGCTCTCGGCGAGCACGCTGCCCGGCTCCTACGAAGACTTCGCCCGCCTGGTCGTCCCCGAGCTACAGCGCCGCGACCTGGTCAAGACCGAGTACGCGGGGACGACCCTGCGCGAAAATCTCGGCCTTGACAAGCCCTCCCGACCAGCCGCCACAGCCACTGGGGTCACCGGGCCATGAGCGCGGCACTGACGACCATCCTGACCCCCACCGGCATGCTGGGTTACGGCTACCCGGTCGCGGACTTTTGGAGTGCGCTCGATCTGGGCGTCGAGGCGATCGTCGTCGATGCCGGATCCACCGACCCGGGCCCCTACCTGCTCGGGCTCGGCGAGACGCTGTGCACCGACGAATCAGTGGTCCGCGACCTGACCCCGATGCTGGAGGCGGCGGGGACCCGCGGTATCCCGCTGTTCGTCGGCAGCGCGGGGGGCGCGGGCACCGACGCCCAGGTCGACCACCTCGTCAGCCTGGTCGACTCCATCGGGCGCGAGAACGGCTGGCGACTCACCGTCGCTACCGTCCACACCGCCTTGTCGCCCGAGGTGGTGCTCGACCGGCTCGACCAGGGCCAGATTCGGCACAGCGTCCGCGACGAGCTGCCGACGCGCGCTGATATCGCCGATGCTGTCGCGCTGGTCGCCCAGGTCGGCGCCGAGCCGTTCACCCGGATCATCGAGTCCCCGCAGAAAGCCGACGTGGTCATCGCCGGACGCGCCTACGATCCCGCTCCCCACGCGGCGTGGGCCATCAGCCGCGGCGTCGCCCCGGCGCTGGCCTGGCACGCCGGCAAGATCCTCGAGTGCGGCGGTGCCTGCGCCGAACCCAAGGGCAGCGGAGTGCTCGCCCGCTTCTTCGACGACTGTTTCACCGTAACCCCGATGAGCCCCGGAGCTCGCTGCACCCCGCTGTCGGTGGCAGCCCACACGATGTACGAGAAGAGCCGGCCGGACCTGCTGCCAGGACCCGACGGCGTGCTCGATGTCCGTGCGTGCCGCTACGAGGTGGTGGACGAGCGGACCGTCCGTGTCTCGGGCAGCAAGCACCACGATGGCGAATCTCCGACCTTGAAGGTCGAGGGTGCCACGGTCACCGGGCACCGGGCGGTGTTCATGGGCGGGGTCCGCGACCCGATCCTCATCGACCAGATCGACACCTTCCTCGACACTTTGCGCAAGATCCTCAGTGGTCTGTACCCGGAGCTGGCCTCCGGTGCGGCCCAGCTCCACTTCCACGTCTACGGCCGCGACGGCGTGATGGGTGCCCGCGAGCCCGAGACCGGCACTCCGTTCGAGCTCGGCATCCTCGCCGAGGTCACCGCCGCCACTCCGGCGAAGGCCAAGGCGATCGCCGCCCACGCCCGCATCGGCATGCTGCACCTGCCCTACGACGGCCAAATCGCCACCGCCGGGAATTTCGCGCTTCCCCTCAACCCCATGGAGACCGCTATCGGCCCTGTCTGCCGCTTCAGCGTCTACCACGTTCTCGACGCCACCGGCCTGCCAGCGTTTCCCGTTCGACAACGAGAGGTGGGCGCATGATCCGCAGCACCGAAATCGGCCCGGAGCCCACCGTGCGGCTGCGCGACCTCGCCGCGGTGATCCGCAGCAAGAACGCGGGCCCCTACGAAATCACCTTCGACATCCTGTTCACCGATCCGGCGATCTACACGCATGTCCGTGACGCAGGAGTCCTGGACCGCCACAAGCTGACCGAGCTGTTCGGTGTCCCCGGCAACGACGTCGTCTTCTGCGACTGGTTCGAACCGGCGCTGGCGTTCAAGCTGACGCTACGGCGCTGGGGCGACCAAGGCGGCGTCGGTGAACGCGACACCTTCGGCGCCCAGCAGCATGCCCCGTTGCTGAATCTCCGAGTAGCCCGGCCCGCGGAGCACTGAGGAACCCATCATGGCACCAACACACCCTTCGCTTGGCCTCGCTGTCAGCGCTCGCGCTGTTGACTCACCTTGGTTCCGCCGGGTCCTGGGTCACTATCCGACCGGAGTGACCGCGGTGACCGCCATCGGTGCCGACGGGCGGCCGGAAGCGATGGTCGTCGGGTCGTTCACCAGCGTCTCGCTCGATCCGCCGCTGGTGGCGTTCCTCCCGTCCACCAGTTCGCGCACCTGGAACCGAATTCGGACGGCCGAACATTTCTGCGTCAACATCCTCGACGCCGGCCAAGAACGTCTGTGCCGACAGTTTGCCGCCCACCACGGCGACAAGTACGAGGGTGTCGCCTGGCATCCCGCGCCCAGTGGATCGCCCATCATCGACGGGGCCGTGGCCTGGATCGACTGCGAAACGGACACCGTGCACCATGCCGGTGACCACGAGATCGTCGTCGGCCGCGTCCTCGACCTCGACACCGCCGCGGAAGGGCGTCCGCTCCTGTTCTTCCAAGGCGGTTACGGGAGCTTCACCCCTCACACGTTGGTTGCCTCCGACGATCGCTTCACCGCGGAACTCCAGCTCATCGATCGCGCCCGCCCTCTGCTTGAGGGCACCGCCCGCGACGTCGCAGGCCAAATCGGCGTCGCGCACTGCGATGCCACGACGTTCACCATGCTCGCGCTCGCCGGACAGGCCCGCGACCACCGCATCACCCGCGCCGCGATCGGCCAGCCCGTCGCCGTTGCCGCCCCCATCGGGATCTGGTGGATGTCCCACGCGGACCCCGCCACCGTCGAACAGTGGCTCCGAGGAACCTCCGGCGCCCGACGCGACCACGTCTACGAAGCCATGCGGCTGATTCGCGCGGACGGCGGACTCACGGTCGGACTGAGCCCGGTCCACGACAGGCTCGACCGGCTACTGGACGAACGAATGTCGGGCGACCCTCGTTCCTCCGCTGGGGAAGCCGCCGAAACCCACGATCTCGCCTGGGAGCCGCTCGACTTCGTCACGTCCCGCCTGACCGACCATGCGACCGCGGCTGACCATCCCGAGATACGCAGCATCTGGGCACCCATCGTCGATCGGGCCGGCCAAGTCGTCCTGGGTGTCATGGCGACCGGGTTCCCCACTGAGAGCCCGCTCGCCGACATCGCCCGAGCCGTGCACCAGCTCGCTGCGAGGATCAGCTCCCTGTCCACGGTGAACGCCGTTCACCGTGGGCGTCAGGCCCCACCGTCAGGAGACACACTGTGACCTCGACCGCATCCCGCTCCGCTGACCCGTCGCCGCTCGAGGCTCCGGTCAGGCCGCTGGCCACACAACTGGCCGACGCTGTCGTCGCGCTTCAGTGGACCGATGTGCCACTGAAGGTGCGCGAGACCGCTAAAGAGCACCTGCTCGACGCTGTCGGCCTGGCACTGGCCGCGACGACCCTTGACTTCGGATCGGCGATCCACGAGGCCGGAGTGCGCCTCGACGGCGCCAAGGGTTCCGGTGTGGCGACCGTGCTCGGCTTCGGCAGCGGCCTCACCCCGGCTTACGCGGCGCTGGTCAACGGCACCCTGATGCACGGACTGGACTTCGACGACACCCACATTGGCGCGATCTACCACGCGAGCGCGCCCGCCGCCGCGGCCGCGCTCGCGGTGGGCGAGGAGGTCGGCGCCACCGGAGCAGACCTCCTGCTGGCCTACATCGTCGGCCTCGAAGTCGGCTGCAGGCTCGCGAAGGCCGGCGCCGGACGCTTCCACTTGCGTGGATTTCACCCCACCGGGGTCATCGGCACCTTCGCCGCCGCGTGCGTCGCGGCAAAGCTCCGCCAGACCGACGCTGCGACACTGGAAAACGCCCTCGGGCTTTGCGGAAGCCAGGCCGCCGGCATTCTCGAGCTCCACGACTCCTGGCTCAAGCGCATGCACCCGGGCTGGGCAGCTCACGCCGCGATCTCCGCCGTAACCATGGCGCAAGCGGGATTCCGTGGTCCCGCAACGGTCTTCGAAGGCCAAGGCGGCCTCTATCAAGCCCACATCGGCGAGAAACCGACGGCCACAGACCTGGCCATCGCCGACATCGGTGAAGTGTGGTGGACACCGGACATCGCGCTGAAACCCTACCCGTGCTGCCATTTCACCCACGCATTCGTCGACGCGGCGGCCAACATCCTCGGTGACCTCAAGGTCGACCGGCTGACCGCGGACGACGTTGCCGAGATCACCTGCACCGTGCCCGCCATGGTCATCCCGATGGTGTGTGAACCGCGCGACCGCAAGATCGCGCCACCCGCGATCTACGACGCCCTTTTCAGCGTCCCGTACGTCACCGCTGCCCGGCTCCTGGGCCGTTCGATGGACCTGGCCATGTTCTATGACCAGCCCCTCGACGACCCCGACACCCTGGCGCTCGCCGCCAAGGTCTCCTGCACCCCCGACCCCGACACTGCCTTCCCCTGGCATTTCCCCGGAACTGTCTTCGTGACGCTCCAGGACGGCCGGACGCTGCGGTCCCACGTCGCTGACAGCCGGGGCACGAAAGAACACCCCTTGGCCCGCGACGAAATCCTCGCGAAATTCGATCAAACAGCAGGACGCACCATGTCCGGCCACGAGGCGCAACGCCTGGGAGAACTCGTACTGGGTTTGGAGCACCACACCACCGCCGACCTGATGGCTGCGGCGACCCTCGATTCCTGATGGCCACGCCGGCTACAAGTCGGGAGGATCCGAACCCATCACCAGTGGTACTCCAGATCGCTCCCAAAACAGAACATGACTGCCGCAGCTGAAACAAGGTAGGCAAACCCGATCGCAACGAAGCGTATGTGTATTGCTATCCAAAGGCTGATGGATGACTGACGTGACTGCCGCAAGCGCGCTACCAGATCTTCTCCTTGAATCGGCCGCGGGCAAGGACTCCGAGTTACGCACGAGCACCGCAAACAGCAGTCTCCCGGATTCCTTGTCTTCGGGTTTTACGCCGGAGTCGCCCGGTCGTCGCGCAGGTCCGGTCGAGCGGCGGGATCTGGGCTCGCTGTTGCCTGCCCGGATGGCCCACTGGCTCGGGGAGCACGTTGACGCGCTGGCCGCGGCGATACTTGAGGAGATCCAGAATTCAGTCCCACAATTCCGGCTCGACACGACCACCAACCACGGCATCAGGCGAGCTGTCGGGCAATGCGTCGAGAGAGCCCTTGCCGCAGCAAAACCGGATGAAAACTGGAACCTGCTCTTCCGCACGTTCGGGAGGATCGAATTCGAGGAGGGCCGCAGTCTCGATTTCCTGCAGACCGCCTACGGGATAGGTGGCCGGGCGGCCTGGCAACACATCTCCGCGGGCGGTCGGGCGCTCGGGCTGACCACCGATGTTCTCTGTCGGTGCGCCGACGCCATCTTCGCGTATGTCGAGGAGATCTCCGCCTTGTCGATCGAGGGCTACGCCGTCGCGCAGAATCATTCGGCCGCTGCCCTCTCGCGGCACCGTCGGCGGTTGCTGGAACTGCTGGTGGCAGACACGCCTGCCACCGGGCGGATCGTGGCTGAGCACGCGACATCAGCGCACTGGGACCTGCCGCCCGACGTTGCCGTCGTCGTGCTCGAGCCCCGCACCGTGCACCCTGGTATCGGGATTCCCGACCTGCCTGGCGAGATACTGGCCGCTTTTGACGGTGGTCAACCGTGGCTGCTTACCGCCAACCCTGCCAGGGACATGCGGGACTTGGCCGGCAAGCTGGGAGACTGGCGAGTAGCGGTGGGGCCGACCGTCCCGCTCGCCAGTGCCGCCAGCTCGCTGGCTCGGGCGCGACAGACCATGCGGCTGCTCAAGCGCGGTGTCATCGCCGACACGGCCGTCGTCTGGTGCGCCGACCACCTCTCGACATTGTGCCTGCTCGCCGACGAAGTCCTGCTCGAGGAACTGTGTGCTCGCGCGTTGGCGCCGTTGGCCGGTTTGACGCCCAAGCGACGAGCCCGCCTGTGCGATACCTTGCTGACTTGGCTGCAGTCCCGTGGCAGCGCGCCCGAGATCGCCGCCATCCTCAAGGTCCACCCGCAAACCGTCCGATACCGGCTGCATCAGCTGACCGACTTGTTCGGAGAGCGGCTCGACAATGCCGACGACCGGCTGGACATGGAGATCGCGCTTCGCGCCGAGCACCTGCTCGCGGCGGCAGAGCCACGGCGGCCCGTAGGACTCGCGTAGCGGCACTGCGTTGACAAACGCCATGCCGCTCACACCGGGTGGTCGGGTTCATGGTCGAGATGTCGAATCGGCCGCAGTCGCCCGCACTAGTTCGGTGGGTAAGGAGACCGGCCGGACCGCCCGGCGCGCCGCTTTGGTGTGGCACGTTTGTCCGCTCAGCAGCCCTAGCCGACGATTTGCGGCTGCTGGGTGGTGTGAGTGAGATGGTCGCGGCCGTCGCGGGTGAAGTAGTGCAACAGGGTGAACCCGCACTCGATCCAGTTCGGCCAGGAGACGGTGTTCGTGGAGAAATTGTCAGGCACGACCTGCCGTCGTCCGGTCGGGAACCGGGCGCAGCTCTGGCCCAGGAGCTCCTGCTAGCGCTTGCGGCACGTGTGATGGAGGCGATACCCGCCCTGCGCCGGGCGGCGGACCTCGCTGGAGCTCCGTGAGGATGACCGTCAGGACGCTGTCTTCGCGGTTTGCGCCGTGTTGCTCGGAGTCAGCACCGCGGCTACGGCTTCGGCCAACGACGCGGCCGGGTTCAGCGGTCGTGTGCGCCAACGGGCCAGAACGTGCCCGTCGGGCCGAACCAGCACCGCTCCACCCGTCTCGATCTCATAGAGCCGGCGCCAGTGCCCTGGGGACACCGCGTCGACGAAATCCGCCTGATCGGCGCTGTCACCAGCCGGGTGAACGCCGTGGACGGCCAGCAGGATTCCGTGCTCCTCGCCGACCTGACCTGCTGGCGTGCGCCAGTCGCCCGCGTCACCAGCGACGAGCACTGTCCAGCCGCCGGTGACCAGGTCGATCGTCGTGATGTCCGGTCCGGCACCGTTTGCTGTACGTACGCGGGCATGAGGGGCGCGAGCCCCTGGGCGAGCGGTCGCGCGGTACACACTGATGGTGGAGTCACGCGCTGGTGAGCCGTCGTCGACCACTGCGGCGCCGCGGTACATGTGGCCGAACTGCTGGCCGAGCGAGTGGAATTGCTCGCGAATGCTGGAGAGGTTCTCCGCGATCCCCGCCCGCAGCTCGGCGCCCTCGGGGGAGGCCAGCAGTGCGAGGGTCTCGGGGTTGTTGAGGGAGGCGTCGGCCTCCATCTGGTGCTCGGCGTTGAGCGTGGACTGGGTCGCGTTGAGCACCGCGACCGGGCGGCGCTCGCTCTCGTAGCTGTCGAGCAGGGATTCTTCGGCGAGCCCGCGCAGTACGAGATCGAGCTTCCAGGCCAGGTTGTGGCTGTCCTGGATGCCGCTGTTCATGCCGAACCCGCCGGTCGGCGGGAACCGGTGGGCGGCGTCGCCGACCAGGAAGAGCGGTCCATCGCGGAATCGTTCCGCGACGCCCATGTCGAGGGTCCATGGCAGCCGCGCGCGCAGGTCGATCTCGAGGGCAGGGTCGCCGACAGCGGCGCGGACGAGGTCGAGGCAGCGCTGGTCGCCGTAGTCGGCGACACTCTCCCCGTCGGCCATGTCGACGGAGTAGACCCAGCGGCGCTCGCCGTCGAAGGGGATCAGGATGCCCTGGGTCGCGATGTTGTGGACGAACCAGAGGATGTGCGGTCGGCGACGGCTGTAGAAGGTCAGATCCGCGTGGAAGTACAGGTTGAGCTTGCGGCCCAGCGGAATGGTGCGCTCCATGGCCATCGCCGCGAGTCCGCGCACTGGGCTCGCCGCCCCGTCTGCGGCGATCACGAACCGGGCTCGCACAGTGTCGACGGAGCTGTCCGCGTTGCGTACTTCGACCTCGCCTACCGGGCCGGCCGTTTCGTCAACGGCCCGGTACCCGACGACCTCGCGGTTCTGCTCGATCGTTACCCGCCCCGAGGCCAGTGCCGCGGCCCGCAGCCGAGACTCGACCAGGTCCTGCGGGCAGCTGCAGAGTGTCTCCGCCGAATAGCGCTCGGCGGTTTCCGCGTCGATGTAGTCGATCGTGGCGAACTCCTCGCCGCGGATCTCGGTTACCCAGCCGAAGGAAGTCGCAAGATCGAGTGGTAGCCCGTCGCCGCGCACCTCGCTGGCGATTCCCCAGGCGCGAAAGAGTTCCATGGTGCGCGCGTTGACGACATGCGCCCGGGGTTGGTCGATGGGCCCGGCGCGGCGCTCCAGCACCTGGACACGCGCTCCAGCGCGGCCGAGTTGGAGGGCGGTCGAGAGACCGACCGGTCCTGCGCCCACGATCAGGACGTCGGGCCGGTTCTGGGGTTGCCTAGACATCGTGGTTCTCCAAAGTGGGGACGGCGAGGGTCTGAGAGGGCGTCCGGAAACTGATGTCATGTCGTCCAGTTTGGCGCCTAGGGCCGCTGACTGACGGGGGCTGGCACGCGGTCTGTTCTGGTGAAGGGGACTTTGCGAGGTTGAGTCGAGGGAAGGTCCCCTTCGGTCGCGACCCCAGGCTTTGCCGTGTGCCCTGATGGGAGCCTTCACGGCGTTTAACGCTGTCATGGTGGCCTTCAGGGGCACACATGAAACGGTCATCGCGGTATAGAAGGGGCGAATGGGTGGATTTTTCGTCCTTTGTGGAGGGTAAGCGGCTTTGAAGGACAGGTGCTCGAGGCTTCGAGCTGCGGCTGCTACGTCAGTTCTCAGACGCGTTCTGAGAAAAAGACAGTGCGGGGCTCATCGGGGGTTTGATCCTCAGCAGGCGTGGGAAGTTCGGCCCGAAGGTCTCGGCGGCGTGATGACCGGGCGCGCCTGTGCCGGGTCAGCGCGGCGTCGTTCTCGCCGGTGAGAACGGCCCGCTCCGAGGTGCACGATCCCGGTCGCCTCGTCGATCCGGATGTCTCCCAGCTGGTGCGGCGAACGGACGATTCCGTTGCCCCTCGGTGGGTAGTCCGAATGTACGGAGGGATTGACTATGAGTCAATCTCGGGTATTGACTGGTGTCGTCCTTCCCGTGGCCGCTCAGCGAATCGAGCTTGCTGATCATGAGTTCTCCCCAGGTTGATGTGGTGGTCGTCGGTGCCGGGCCGGTCGGGCTGAGCACCGCCCTGCAGCTCGGCCGCGCTGGGATCCGCACCCTGGTTGTCGAGCGCCACGACGGGCTCGCACATCACCCGAAAGCTGTCGGTGTGCATGCGCGCACGATGGAGCTGTTCCGGCAGTTCGGCATCGCGGACGCCGTGCGCCGGGTGGGCCTGCCTCCTGAGCGCACACTCGGCATCGCCTGGTTGACCAGGATGAACGGCATCGAGCTCGGAACCATCTTCCTGGCCGAGGATGCCGGGAAGTTCGCCGAATTCAGCGCGCAGAGCCCCGAAGCGCCCTTGTTCGCGCCGCAGCACCGCGTCGAGCCGGTGCTCTGCGCGGCGACAACGGAGTCGCCGCAGGTCGAGCTGCGGATGCGCACGACCGTCACCGAAATCGTTCAAGGCCCGGACACTGCCGAGGTCGTCCTGGTCACGGAGGACGGCGGAACCGAAACCATCCGTACCCGCTATGTCGTGGCGGCGGACGGAGCGCGGAGCCGGATCCGGGAGCGTCACGGTTTCGGGGACGTCGCCGGCGAACCGTACGGCGAGTCGGTGAACGTGTACTTCCGCGCCGACCTCGACGGGGTTGTCGCCGGTCGCCCCTACTTGCTGTGGTGGATCGCGAACCGAGACGTGCAGGGCACCTTCTGGCCCACTGACTCCGACGGTCACTGGATCTTCAACTTCGAAGGCGACTCGAGCCGGCCGGACGAATACTTCAGCGAGGCGCTGTGCGCCGGCCTGATCCGAGAGGCATCTGGGCTCTCCGACCTCGGCATCGAGGTGCGCAGCGTGCTGCGTTGGAGACACGAGCAGGCCGTCGCCGACCGCTGGCGGATCGGCCGCATCCTACTGGTGGGCGACGCCGCGCACCGATTCCCACCGCACGGTGGCTTCGGGATGAACAGCGGAATCCAGGACTCGGTGAACCTGGCCTGGAAGCTGGCCGCGGTGGTCCGGGGGCAAGCCGGCGAAGAGCTCCTCGACACCTATGAGGCCGAACGCAAACCCGTGGCGGAGTACAACATCGAGCAGGTCGCGCTCAACACCAAACGGATGGCGGAGACCGGCTGGCTGATGAGCGACCGCGGAATCCTCGACGCCATCGAGCTACCCGAGGGGGAGGCCGCGCGGCGCACGATCGCCGAAGCGATTCCGAAACAGCGTGAGCAATTCTGGTCCCAGGGCCAGCAGTTCGGTCGGATCTACCATGCCGGAGCCGTTGTGGCGGACGGCTCCGCCCCGGTCGAGTCGTCGGTGGACACCTACCGCCCCACAACGTATCCCGGTGCGCGGCTTCCGCACTTCTGGCTGACCGACGCCCGTGGCGGCACCCGTCTCTCCACCATTGACTTGCTGGGCGGCGGATTCGTGCTGTTCACGATGAGCGGCCCGGCCGGCAGATGGCGCGTCGCGGCCAAGCGGGTCTCGGACGAGCTCGGCGTCCCGATCGCGGTTCACCACCTCGGCTCGGACCTGCGACCGGTCGATTCCAGCGACCTCGCCCTGTTGGAGATCGAGCCGGGCGGTGCCCTGCTGGTCCGCCCGGACTCCCACGTCGGGTTCCGCGCCAGGACTTCGCCGGTTGATCCGGCAGCCGAGCTGCGAGCGGCCCTGACCACGATTCTCCGCCGTGCCTAGTGGTGGCGCACGGCCCAGCCAGATCACTGTGCGTTCGCCACCGCGGGGACGCGAAGAACCACCTACCAACATCGCGCGTGTCGACCTCGATCAGGCCGGGCGCCCGGCATCCGAGACAAGACGTCGTTGAGGTTGCCGACCGCTAATGTCCCTTCACTGGGTACCGGCTTCGGTCCGCCGGTGGACGGTCAGTCTTCGCGCCCGACGCCAGCAAGGTGGGCGTCGTTCTCGACCAGCGCGCGTTTGGTTGTCGAGATGCCGAACACACCGAAGACCGCCCCACCGAGGATGATGACCGCTGCCATGGTGATGAAATATCCGCCGAAGCCGATCGTCGCGAACAGCGGGGCGATGACGAACCCGCTGCCGAAGACCGCGACGCGGCCGAGCCCGGTTGCCGTACCGGCGCCCACCCCACGCAGATGTGTCGGGAACACTGCGGGCAGGTAGGAGTAGAGGAAGACCGTCTGGGTCTGGAGCAGCATGCTGAGCAGGAAACCCGAGACGAGAACGAGGACGCTCTGGTTCGCGAGGCCGAACACCACCATCACGGTGCCCACGGCGATGGTGGTGCCGAACAGGGCGTGTTTACGTTCGATCCGGTCGACGATCGGCCAGGCCAGCAGGGCCCCGGGTACCGCGGCGAGTGAGAACAAGGACGTCAGCATGAGACTGTGTGACGTGCTGGCGCCTCGTTGCACGAGAAGCGTCGGGATGTAGGCGTTCACGCTGAAGAATCCGACACCGACCAGGATGGCGCCGACGCAGGTGACCACGAGGTTGCGCGCAGTGGCGCCATGCAGCAGTTCCGTCAGCCTGCCCGACTGGACGCTGGCCGGATCACTCGGGGTGGGCAGCGGTCCACCGATCTTGGCTTCGGCCTCGGATTCAAGTATGGACACGGTCTCGTTCGCCTGCGCCGCGTAGCCCATCGAACTCTGCCAGCGCACGGACTCCGGGAGAGCGTGGATCGCCACCACACCGGCGATTGCGCCGAGCGAACCGAACACGAAGATCCAGCGCCACATTCCGGGTCCGAGGGAGATGACCAGGCGCGCGACCCACGCCGCGAGGGGAACTCCCAGCAGTCCGATGGCGAGCAGCATCGACTGATAACGCCCGCGTGCGCACTGGGGGAACATTTCTGCCACGTACACGATCAGCACACCGGTCATGGCCTGGATACCGAATCCGGTGAAGAATCGCATCACGATCAACAGTGGAAGGCTGCTTGCGACGATAGTCAGCAGCGAGAACGTCGAGAATATCATCACAGCCATGATGATGGTTTTCTTCCGGCCGATCCGGTCCGAGATCCTGCCCCCGACGATAGCGCCGGCGAAGTTGCCGAGGAAGGCCACAGAAGTGGCCATGGCCGTGTCGCCCAATGACAGATGCCACTCCTGAGAGAGTTGTGGCGCGGCATAGGAGAACGAGTAGATGTCGACGACATCGAAGGCGAACAGCACACCCAGCAGGGTGCACCAGATTTTTTGAGTACGAACGACGACAGGTAGCGAACTCAGACGGGCAGCGGCCGAATAGCTCGCGCGTTCGCCCTTTGCTGACGTCTCCGAAATTGACATGGTGGACTCCTCGTTGAGTACATCGGAACAGTTGACGCCAGACGCGCGGCAGCGCGACAGCTAGGCGGTCAGGCTCGCGCGCTGTGTCATTCGCCCGGCCGGGCGCCGATGCTGACCACGGCAACGACGCACGGTTCGTCATAGACGTTCTTCCAGGAATGGCCGACGCCGCCCATCACCACGAGGTTGCCCGGCACCAGCGTCCGTATCTGCCCGCTCGACAGTTCCAGGTCGACCTTTCCGGAGAGGATGACCTCTAACTCGATGGTGTCTGTCTGGTGCATGGTGGGGTCGGTGAACTCGGCGCGATGGAAGTTCGCTTGCGCGCTTTCATCTGCGGTGAACCGCCGCTTTCCCGCGGAGTGCGACGGGTAGCAGGTCACGCCGAACGTGATGGCGCCGACGCCGGGAAACGCGACATCGGCCGGGGTCGAGCCGATGTCGAACGGGAGTACCGGGGTCGAGGAAGCGGCCCAGAACTTCACCCGCTCCGACGCCCCGGGATGGGTGCGGCAAGGTGGTTCGTCGACGTCGAGGAAGGCGATTTCACCGGCAGCGTCGGTTCCCGCGACCACCAACTGAAAACCTTGGAGAAATTCCGACTGCGACTTGTCCAACGGCACATCCATCGTGGCCCCTTCGAATATTCGGGCTCGCGCCCGACTCCATAGATCCTTACGCGGGTGGCCATCACGCCGTGGTCAGGTGCAGCAGCTCGGACACGTCGGCGCATGACTCGATGTCACCGACAACCTTCACGATGGCGTTCACGTTGTCCGTCGGCAGTGCTCGACGCGCGTTCGACTCGAACTTGGCGGTGATGTCTTCGGTCGACATCGGCCATTGCCGGGAGCCGCGACTGTCGGGAATTCGCTTGTGGATCGAGCGCCCGTCGCGCAGGTGCACGGTCACGTCGCCGGTGAAGTGGGCGGGGTAGTCGCTGTGCTCGTCGGGCGGACAGACCACTTTGCGGGCGACGGCGAGTACCGCGGGATCGTCGAGCGGTTCGTCGTAGAAGGCCGCCAGATCGACACTGCCCCGCACCAGCGTCAGTGCGACGGCATATTGCACGCTGAACAGTGCCTGGTAGAGCGTCTGCGGCGCGATCTTCGTCTCGGTCGGTTCGGTGACCGAGCGCATCATTCGGGCAGCGATGGGACACTCGATGCGGTCGATGTCCTCCGGACTCAGCGCTGCGGCGCCCAGTTCGGCGAGCACCTCACGGGCACCGTCGATGAACGCGTGCGTCATGTGGCAACACGGATAAGGCTTGATGGCGATCTCGCTAGTCATCCAGCGTGATCCGAGGTCGTCGATGCGCAGTGTCGAGGCGTCCGGCACCTCGGCGAGATGGGTCGCGAACAGACCGCGCGGTCCTTCGAACACGCTCGTGGGGCCAAGGAAGCCGGCGCCCGCGACAGTCGAGGCGACGAGACCGGAATGCGCCGCCCAGCCAGGATGGAAGCGTTTGAGCCAGGACTCACGTACCTCCAGGATCCCGGCGGCCTGGCTCCCGCAGAGACCGAGAGCGTTGACCATCGTCGCCACGGACTGCCGCCGCAGCCGACCGGCGACCGTGGCCGCGGCGAACGCACCGGCGATACCGGTGGGATGGAAGCCACGGTCGTGGAATCGGCCGGCACCGATGCGGGCGATGCGGCAACCGATCTCCAGCCCCAGAACGTAGGCCACGAGCGCCGACGCTCCGTCCGCCTCCTGGGCTTCCGCGACGGCGAGGGTGGCGGCCAGCGACGGTGCCGTCGCGTGGTAGATCGCACCGATGTGCGTGTCATCGAAGTCGAGGCCATGGATCAACGTGCCGTTGGCAAGGGCGGCGGACGCGGCGGGCAGCGCCGTGCCGAATCCGATCACGTGGCTCTCGGTGCCGTGTCCCAGGTGCCTCGCGGCGTCGTGGATGGCCCTGCCGAAGTCCAGGGGCGTCGCGGCGAGTGCGGTGCCCACACCGTCGAGCAGGTGCGCGCGGGCGACGGCACGGACCGGCTCCGGAATGTCATCGAGCGACAGATCGTGCGCGAACTCGGCGATCCGTTCGGCCAGGTAGCCCGGCTGTCCTGCTGTTCGATGATCCATGAGAACTCCTCGCGATAGGCGCCGATGCCCTACGCAGCGTGCCCGATGACTGCGCCGGCATCGTCTGTGCCGGGTACCGTTGTCCACGGCCCGTGCCGGTGGCAAGCGAAGTTTCGCCAGGTGAAAGTCACCTCAGAGTTCGTCGGCGAGATCCTGGACAACGACGTCGGAACCCTCAAGCCGGGTGGCTGAGCGGGGGCCGAGGATCGCGGCAACGCGCGGCGCCAAGTCCGATGCCGCCGCGACGAGCGGGCCGGCGAGGCTTCGCATCCTGGCTTCGGGCATCCGCCGTTCGGAGCCGGCAAGGGCGATCGCGCTCAGAGCGACGCCGTCGTCGGGGTCGATCAGCGCGACGGCCACGCCGTTCATGTTGGTGTGGTTGGCGCTGAACGACAGGGCGTAGCCATCTGAGCGGGCCTGCATGATCTGCCGGCGAACGACCGACTTCCTCCGGGGGCTCAGGCCGGAGTCGATGATCGCCTCCGCGTCCGCCTCGGGCAGGTTCGCGAGAATCACCAGGCCGCTACAGCCGGACGTCAGCGGGGACCTTTCCCGTTTCCGCACGACTCGGTGTTCGGGGTTGTTCGCGGGCTCGACCGCGAGAATCATCGTGCGCTGCTGCCCGCTGCGCAGGTGCAGCGTCGCGGTTTCCTCGGCCATCGCAGAGAGTCGAGCGAGCACCGGCTTCGCGCGATTCATGAGCGCCGGGGCAGGACCGATCAACGAGGCGAGCGCGATCGAGCGCGGACCGATTCGGTAGCCACTGCGACCGATGTGGTCAAGGAAGCCTTGCTGGTGCAGGCTCCGCAACACCCGATACGTGCTCGGCGTGGAGAGCCCCGCAGCCGCGGCGATCGCGGGCAGCGTCGCCGGCTGGTCCATGCCGGCCAACACCTCGAGCAACCTCAGTGCCCGGTAATGGCTGTCCCCGGAAGGGGATCGACGATCTCCGTCGCTGCTGCCCACGCGCACTCACGCCTTTCCGAAGTTGCGTGTAGCGAAAGTTCTGTTGGTGTCGCAGCCTACCCCACCACACACTGGGCTACCTGCAAACGCAGGCAGAGACAGCGAGGTGGCCCGTGTCAGACGGTAAGCGCACTATGGCTTTGATTGGCTTTCTCCAAGCGCAGAATTGTTCCAATTACGTTGGCTCCTGGCGTAACCCGTCGACGATGACGGATTTCCTGACGCCTGAATATTTCACCCGCATCGCGCGCACCCTGGAAGACGCGAAGTTCGACATGGCGTTCTTCGACGACCGGCTGGCGATGCCCGATATCTACGGGCGAAGTCACGAACTCGCCGTGCGTCATGGAATTCGGTCCGTCAAGATGGACCCGACTCCGATTCTGATGGCGATGGCCGGTGCCACCACCCATCTCGGTCTCGGTGCCACCTATTCCACGACGTACTACGAGCCCTTCCACGTCGCAAGGTTGTTCGCGACGCTCGACCTGATGACGCACGGTCGCGTCGCTTGGAACGTCGTGACGTCGTTAAACGATTCGGAGGCAGCGAACTTCGGCGCGCGTGAGCATCTGGAACACGATCTGCGCTACGACCGGGCCGACGAGTTTCTGGAGGTGGTCACCGAACTGTGGTCGGCTTGGGACACGGACGCTATCCGCCTGGACAAGGCGGCCGGACTGTTCGCAGACCCGGCCAAGGTGCACCGCATCGATCACTCCGGGGCTTTCTTCCGTGTCACGGGCACCTTTCCAGTGCCGCGATCGCCGCAGGGGCAACCTGTACTGCTACAGGCGGGCGCCAGCGGCCGCGGCTCCCAGTTCGCGGGTCGATGGGCAGAGGTGATCTTCGCGTCGTACGCCGACCGTGAATCCGGCATCAGCAAATACCAGGCGATGCGGGCGGCGGTCCGTGACGCAGGCAGGGACCCGGACGCGATCACCATCGCACCCGCGGTCACCGTCATCGTCGGTGAGACCGAGGAAATCGCGGAACACAAACGTGCGCTGCTCGCCGACCTGGCGCGACCCGAGGACGGTCTGGCGTTGCTGTGCGAAGTGCTCAACGTCGACCTCTCTGACCGGCCGCTCGACGAACCCTTCACCGACGCGGAGTTGGCTGCGATGTCCTGGCAGGGTTTGCGCGACCGAGTGATCACGGTCAGCGGCAGCGCACATCCCTCGGTCAGCGATTTCGTCCGGTACTCCGGCCGCGGCACCCTCAACGAGGGAGCGACGTTCGTCGGCACCCCGAGTCAGGTCGCCGACCAGATGGAAAGCTGGTTCGGCGTGTGCTGCGACGGGTTCGTACTGTCCGCGCCAGCGGTGCCCGGCTCCTACGAAGACTTCGCCCGGCTCGTCGTGCCCGAGTTGCAGCGACGTGGTTTGGCGCGGACCGAATACCCGGGAGCCACCTTGCGTGACACGCTCGGCCTGACCGCTCCGAGCGCGCGGGCCCAGCGCGTCCCGGATCTCACTCAAGCCGCCCTGTGACTACCGGCGTGAGGATCCTGACGCCCGTCGGCATGCTCGGGTACGGCTACCCGATCAACGACTTCTGGGCCGCTGTCGACCGTGGCGTCGACGCCATCGTGGTCGACTCAGGTTCGACCGATCCCGGTCCGATCATGCTTGGCACGGGGACGCTGCTGGTCACCGAGGATTCCTACGTCCGCGACCTGCGCCCGTTGCTGCAGGCCGCGGGCACGCGCGGCATTCCGCTGGTGATCAGTTCTGCCGGTGGAGCGGGAACCAACGCACAGGTCGACTGGATGGTCGAACTCGTGGACAGGATCGCGACCGAAGAAGGGCTCTCGCTTCGGGTCGCGTCGGTGTACGCGGACATCGACCCGGCCATCGTCCTGGATCAACTCGACAAGGGACGGATTCGGCCGAACGTCCTGGGCGATCTGCCGACGCACGCCAGCGTGCACGACACGACGGCGATCGTCGCACAGATGGGTGCCGAACCGCTCGTCCCGCTCCTGACCGAGGACCACCCGGTCGACGTCGTGGTAGCGGGTCGTGCTTACGATCCGGCACCCCACGCCGCCTTCTGCCTCAGCCGTGGCATCGATCCCGCCATCGCCTGGCATATGGGCAAGATCATGGAATGCGGCGCCATGTGCGCCATTCCCAAGAGCGGCGGAGTAGTCGCCACGGTGTACCGCGACGCGTTCGAGTTGACGCCGATCAGCGCGCACCAAGCGTGCACTCCGCTGTCGGTGGCGGCGCACACGTTGTACGAGAAGGGCCGTCCCGACCTGTTGGTCGGGCCTTCCGGTGTGCTGGATGTGCGGCACTGCACGTATACCGCCGTGGACGACCGCACCGTGCGCGTGCAGAACAGCCGTTTCGAGCCGGCGAGGACAGCAACGGTGAAGCTTGAGGGTGCCAGTCCGGTGGGCTACCGAAGTGTGTTCATCGGAGGGATACGCGATCCTCTGCTGATTCGACAGATAGAGGACTTTCTCGACCAGGTGCGGGTCCACGTCGGTGTGCTGCAGCCGGACCTCGCGAACGGCGAGGCGAGCCTGAGATTCCATGTCTACGGGAAGAACGGGACGATGGGTGACTGGGAGCCGCATGGCGGCGTCGGACACGAGGTGGCGATTCTCGGCGAGGTGACCGCGCCGACCCAGGAACGTGCCACCGCGGTGTGTACGAGTGCTCGCGTCGCGGTGCTGCACAAGAGCTATCCGGGACAGAAGGCGACCGCGGGGAACCTCGCCCTGCCGTTGACCCCGCTCGACATCCCGATCGGCCCGGTCTTCGAGTTCACCCTCTATCACGTGATGGACAGCGAAGGGCTTCGGCTCTTCTCGACGGAAACCCGAAAGGTGGGCATCTGATGGGCACCATCGCGCTCGGCGAACTCGCCGACGTCGTCCGCAGCAAGAACGCGGGACCGTACGAGATCACCTTCGACGTGCTCTTCAACGACTACCGAACGTACGCGCATGTACGCGACCACGGCGATCTCACCGAGCAGGTCATGGCGAGTCTGTTCCGCATCCCCCTCGGCGACATCGTCTACTGCTCCTTCTTCGAACCGGCCCAATCGTTCAAACTCACGGTGCTGCGTCGTAACAGCGGGCAGGGCGGCGTGGGGGAGCGGGACACCTTCGGGTGCCAGCAGCACGCTCCGCTACTGGGACTGCCGATACCGGCCCTGTCGACGGGCCCCGACCTCGCCACAGGAGGCTAGCGATGGACACTTCCAAGGAGCATGTGGTCGGGTCGCCCGCGACGCTGGCAGTTCGGTTTCGGCAGGCCATGGCGACCCTTTGTACGCCGGTCACGGTCGTGACCGGCATGGACGGGGACCGTCCGCACGGTACGACCGTCAGCGCGTTCGGCTCTTTGCCGATGGATCCGACCATGGTCACCGTCGCGCTCGACAGAGGTTCGGCTCTGCTGGCGATGGTGCGCAGGACTCGGCGATTCGGTGTCAACGTACTGGGCAGTGACCAGTCCGATCTGGCGCTGAGGTTCGCGCGCAAAGGCACTGACAAGTTCGTCGGCGTCGAGTGGCACGCCGCTGAGGGCCTTCCCCGACTGACCGGCACGCAGACGTGGTTAAGCTGCGACGCGGCCGAACTGGTTGATGGCGGCGATCACGTCATCGCGCTCGGCCTGGTCACCGAGATCGACACTGTTCCGACATCGCCCCTGACCTACTGCGCACGGTCATTCGGCACGCATCTGGACCACGAGCATGATTGAGCCCAACGAGCAGGCGACGCCGTCCGGCCGCCCAGGTGTGGACAAGACGATGACCATGGCCGACGCGGTCGCCCACTTCGTCCACGACGGCGACACCGTCTCACTCGAGGGGTTCACCCACCTGATCCCGACCGCCGCGGGACACGAGATCATCCGTCAGGGCCGCAGGGGTCTCACTGTCGTCCGGATGACCGCGGACATCGTGGTGGATCAGCTGCTGGCCGGTGGGTGCGTGGCCAAGCTGGTCTCGTCCTTTGTCGGCAATTCCTCCGCCGGGTCGCTCGGCGAGTTGCGCCGCCGGGTCGAACACAGCGTGCCCGACCCGCTGGAGTTCGAGGAATACAGCCACTATGGCCTGGTGTGCCGCTACCTCGCGGGAGCCCAACGCCTACCCTTCTACCCCCTGCGCTCCTACGCTGGCAGTGATCTGCCCACAGTCAATCCAGAACTACGCAAGATCACCTCGCCTTACCCCGGCCCCGGTGGCCGACCGGAACAGGTTTACGTCGTACCACCAGTCAACCCGGACGTCACCATCGTCCACGCTCAGCGCGCGGACCGGTACGGCAACACCCAGATCTGGGGACTGACCGGCGTGCAAGCCGAAGCCGTGTATGCCGCAGGGAAGGCGATCGTCGTTGTGGAGGAAGTCGTCGCCGACGAGGTCGTCCGCTCTGACCCCAACCGGACGGTCATCCCCGGGCACGCCGTGGACGCCGTCGTCGAGTGCCCCAGGGGAGCCCATCCATCCTTCGTCCAGGGCCACTACGACCGCGACAACGCGTTCTACCGCTCCTGGTCGTCGATCAGCAAGGATCCCGCCCGGCTGCGTGACTGGCTGGCGCAGTGGGTGTACGGCACACGTGACCACGCGGAGTACGTCGCCAACCTCGGCGCTGACTTCTGGTCCGAACTCGCGGTTGGGGAGGCCCTGAGCCAGCCGGTGGACTACGGGCGGCGACTGTGACCGAGGCGCACGCCCCGTGCGGTAGGCCGATGGCACCCTGCGGATCCCCTGAACGAAAGCGAGTCCGAGATGAACGTCCTCCCCGCGGCCGCGACCTCCTCGGAGCTGCTGGCGGTGGTCGCCTCGCGTGCACTGGTGGGCAAGAATGTCGTGTTCGCCGGCATCGGCCTGCCCACCCTTGCCTCGTCCCTCGCCCAACTCACGGTCGCACCCGGCCTCGAGATCGTCTACGAGTCCGGCGTGTGCGGCGCCCACCCATCGCACCTGCCTGAAACCATCGCCGACTCCGTACTCATCACCGGGGCCGAAGCTGTGCTGTCTCTGCCTGCCCTCTTCGGGTACGTCCTACAGGGCGGACACATCGACGTCGGCTTCCTGGGCGCCGCCCAGATCGACCAGTGGGGGAACCTCAACTCGTCCGTCATCGGCCCGTGGGACCACCCGACTGTGCGCCTGCCCGGGTCGGGGGGAGCCGTGGAGGTCATCGCCAACGCCCGAGAGAGTTTTGTGGTGATGCGCCGCCACAATCCCCGTTCCTTCACTAAAACCCTCGACTTCTGCACCTCCCCCGGCCCCGACCGCGCCATGGCCGAGGGCGTCTACCCACTCGGGGCGGGGGTGACCCGAGTCATCACTGAACTCGGCATCCTGGCACGACCGGGTGCAGGGGAGGAGTTGCGTCTGGCGGCTACCCATCTCGGTGTCACGGTCGATCAGGTCCGCGACGCCACCGGCTGGGACCTGCAGGTCGCTGACACCGTAGGCACCATCGCGCCGCCAACCCTGGCCGAACTGCGTCTGCTGCGCGAGGACGTCGATCCTGGTCGCGTCTACCTACGTTAGACGACACCAGAAACGAGCGGTGCGTGAATAACGACAATATTTCGGTCCCGCACCGTCGGCCAACCAGAAAGGCACCAAGCAATGTTGAGCCGCCCCGAGGCTTCCGGACAGTGGGCCTTTTTCATCGTCGTCTGGTGTGTTGGCAGGTAAGGGCTTGGGGTTGTTTGAGGTTCCCCCCGGGGACCGGACACCGGGGTTTTATGCCGCGTGGGCGATAGCTTGACGATAGCTTTCGTGCGGCGTTCGGTGTCCGAGTGTCGAATGTAGACGGTCGTGATTGTAGTAACCCAGATAGGCGAACACTGCCCGGCGGGCGTTGTCGCGGGTGGCCCACACTGGGGTCCCGATCTCGGTTTTGAGAGTCGCGAAGAACGACTCCGCGACGGCGTTGGTGTGTCACGACCCGACCCGGCCCATCGACGGTCGCATACCCGCCTCCGCGAGTGCGGTGCGGAAGGTCGACGAGGTGTACTGCGAACCGCGATCAGAGTGGAAAATCGCATCAGCCCCGGTCAGGCCACGTCTGGCGGCGAGGTTGACCGCGTCGCACACCAGCTCCGCACGCATGTGCTCGGCCATCGCGTGACCGGCCACTTCGCGGGTATGCAGGTCGAGCACCGTCGCCATTATGTGGAATCAAAGTTGATCAAGTCGGCCCTGTCTGACGTCGACAATCGGCAGCAAGGTCACCGTAGGCGGGATCGCGAGCTGGCCGGGTGTGAGACCGCTCGGCGTTGGGACGTCGACAAGCCGGCCGATGAGCGTGTCGACTGCGGCCTGCCCGTCATCGACAGCGGCGCGTTCGTCATCGGTGAGCGGGACAGAAGCCAGCATCCGCTGCAGATTGTCCTTAGCCTCCAACAGTTGCGCTTTTGTTGATCCCTTCGGGGTGTAGAAGTCGCAGCGCGCGCAAGCCATCCGGTGCGGGCACTGCTCGAAGAAGGTGTAGCCGCAGTAGCCGTGGCCCAGGTCGTAGTGCTGCCAAGGATGGTCGGCGGCGGTCCCGTTGGTGACGGCGTCGCGGTCGAGGAGAACTTCGATGGTGCGCACGTTGCGGGCGAAGTAACCCGCGTCGCTGTAGGCCTGAGCGAGGGTGTTCGGGGTGATCTTCGCGTAGTGCTGGGTCGAGGCCGGTGTCCGGTGGCCCAGCCACGCCTGCAACTCGAACAGCGTCATCGGCTCTTTGGCGTTGTAGAGCTGGCTGGCGATCGTGGACCGGGCGCGGTGGCTGGTGATCTTCCCACGGACGTCGGCGTCGGGAACTCCGGCTTTGCGACACAACGCCGGGATGATCGTCCGGTTGATGTAGTTGCGGGCGACGGGATGCGCGCGGACCGCGAACAGCACGTTGACGCTCTCGCCGGTCTTGCGGTCGATCGTCTTGGGCTGAGCCGGGCGCAGCACCTGCCAGGCCTCGATCGCTTGCCCGAGCAACGGATCGACGGGTTTGGTGAACGCGGTGCCGGTCTTGTGGACCGGGACGTCGAGCAAGCAGACCGCGTCGTCGGCCAGGACGTCGGCCGCATCCTGACGGATCGGGGAGCCTTCGTGCTGCCAGCGGACGCATCCGACGGGCAGCCGGACGACCTCATCGCTGCGCAGCCCGGCGAACAACCAGGTAAGGGTGACCGCCCGGATGAGTTCCATCGGGTAGTAGGACCCAGCGGAGCTGGCCGGGAAGTCCTCGGGGACGAGGTTCAGCCCGGCCCACAACAACTTGGCCCACACGTCGTCGGCGATCACCCGCGGATCGGTGCCGATCAGCGCGGTGACACTACGCGACGGCGCCAGCGCCCGGTTCGGGTCAAACCGGCGCCGGATCCACTCCCACTCCTGGCAGTCACGGAAGAAGACCCGGCTGGTCGTGAGGTGATGGACTTTGGTCCTGGCGGCGATGGGTTGCCCGACTCGGTCGCCCAGCGCGTTCGTGCGCCAGACGTAGTCACCGATGTTCATCCGGTCGACCGCGGCGACCCACGCGGCGCACAACGCCCGGTCCCACTGGCCGGGTTCGGTGATCTCCGGGTGCTCAGCGGCCAACCACCGGCCGGCTTTGGCCATGATGCAGCGTACGATCGAGCGGACGCGTGGGGTCAGCGTCGAGGTTGTATGCCACCGTTCGACCCACTCGGCCCAGGCAGGGGCGACACCGTCGAGCTCGTCCATGTGATAGCTGCCGAACCGGGCCGGCGGGTCGCAGTGCCCGGCCGCGGCGGCAACCCGTTGCAGCCCGAATACCTCGCGGCGGTGATGGGTAGTGGCCAGTGACGGGTGTTCTCGAAGCCTGGTGAACGCCTCGTTCGTCAGGTCTATCAGGTGAGGACTGCGGTTGAGCAGGAGGAACTGGCTAACGTTCCGGGCAGCGGCCGTCCAGTGCCGTCGTGCCCTCGGTAGCCCCACGAACCGAGCAGCGATGCGACCTCTGCGAGGGTGGCGTCGACGGTGCCCGGACCGAACACGAGCCCGGCCAGGTAAAGCCGGTCGAACATCCCGATCTGATGGAAGTCGTCGAACTCGCCGAGCAGGTAGGCCAGCGCGATCGTGAACGGCCGCACTGTCGTGGACGCCCGCCAGGGAACCGCCGCGCGAAACATCGAGGCGTCGGCTCCCAGCAGGGTCCACCAGTCGCCTGGGGTGAACGACCAGTACGACCTGCCCGTTTCGGCGCAATGCAACAGAATCCGCGCGACCGCGTCGTTCCCGGCCAGTCGGTGCGCCGCGTCGTCGTGATGATGCAGCACGGCCAGTGCGTCGTCCAAAGGCCGCACCAAGCCGGTCACAGCAGACCACGACGACTCGTCGAGGACGGCGCCACGGGCGCGGCTTCGCCGCAACCCTTCCGCGCCCAGCGCCGCCAACGCAGCGGTCTCGGCACTCGACAGCGACATTCGCCGGTCGTAGCGCCCCGTGTCCAGCCCGAGCAAGAAGGAACCAGCCGACGCCGATTCCGTCTCGGCTGCCGGCAGCCGAGACGCTGACGCGCTCACCGGCTCTCCCCGCCGTCGGCGAGTGTCTCGACGCGCCAGGAGTGGATCTGCGCCATGCCGGCGTTGAGCTTCGCGGCCAGATCCCGGCCGGAGAGGTGGATGTAAGCCATCGTCGAGTCCGTGCTGCGATGCCCGGCGAACGTCGCGATCGCATGCAGCTCCCATCCCATCCGCGCCAGATCCGTCAGGCACAAATGCCGCAGCGTGTGGGTTGCGAACTGAGGAACATCAGCGGCCAGCGCGACGCGGCGCACCACCTTCGACCAGGTCCACAACGTCAACGGCTGCCCCGGATTGCGCCGTGACTCGGACAAGAACAGTGGTCCACGGGCACTGCTGAACGTGGCCCGGTGCACCAGATACTCCGCGAGCAGCGCCCCGGTTGCCGCCGAGTACGGAACTGCCCGACCGCGCCGAGTCTTCGTGGTCTCCGCTCGGATCCGCAACATCCGGTGGCCCGGATCGATGTCGTCGGTGCGCAGCGCACACAGCTCTTCGCGGCGCAGTGCCGCGTCGTAGGCCAACGCGAGCATCACCCGGTTGCGGACCGGCTCGCCGCGGAACACGTCAAGGACGTCACGCCACTGCTGATCGTTCGGTATCCACGGCAACTTGACCATCCGCGGGACCAGACCCCGACCGCCGGCACCGAACCCACCGCGCGGGGTGTAGCGACCCCGACCGACCGGGTTCGACTCCCGGACACCCTCCTCGATGAGGAAGTCGTAGAACAATCGCACCGACACCAGGCGTTGCTGCAGCGTGGCGTTGGCCAGCCCGGAACCCGAATCCAGCACGACAACGTTGGGACCGCGACTGCTGGGACGCGTAGTGAGCTCCCGCACGAACAACGCCACCTGGGAACGGTTGGCAGTCAGCGGATCGATGCCCTCACGTTCGCAGACCAGCAGATACTCGCCCAGCCCCCGCGCGTACGCATCGATCGTGCGCGGTGCTCGCCCCAGGTCGGTCCAGATCTGCAGCCATTCCGCCGCGCGCGGGTGCCGGCCGAGGACCGGCCACTTCTCCATGATGATCATTGACCGGCTCAACGGCACGACCCAGCGCGCACTGAACCCCCAGAACCAAGATCCACTCAGTCGGGTGATTCCACGTAACTAACAAGTACAGCCAGCCCTCCTGTGTAGGGAGATAGGTGATGTCACCGACGAACCGTTCGCCGGGCGCGTCGGTGGTGAAGCCCTGGCTGATCAGATCCGGTGTGGGCGCGGCGGTGGTGTCCTGCTTGGTCAGTGATCGGCGACGCCGGCGCGTGAGACCGGCGATCTCGGTGGCCAACCGCTACTCCGCCGCGGCGTAGGCGGCTCTGGCGGGCTCGACGGCGATCCACTCGTAGAACCCAGGGCGGCGCACACTGATGGGCCCCGCGTCCGCCACGCTCAGCGGCGTTCGGCATGGCCGCATGCTTACTCTCGCGCTGTTCGCAGCCACCACTGCCGCAGGAGGAGGCGGCAGTACGTCGTCCGATGGCCCCAAGGAACTCACCTACTGGGCTTCCAATCAGGGCACCAACCTCGACAACGACAAGGCGGTCCTGCGGCCCGGGCTCGAGGTCGTGCCGTGGCCGGACCTGCTCAACCAGATCCTCGCCGCCACCACGTCCGGCCAGGACCCGACGTGCTCAACATCGGCAACACCTCGTCGGCCTCGCTGCAGGCGACCGGTGCGTTCCTGCCCTTCGAGGACGTCTCGCCAGACAAGATCGGCGGCAAGTCCCGCTTGCTCGGCCCGTCGCTGGCCGCCATCGAGGCGAACGGCCAGCCGCTGTCGGCGTACCGGTCTGCGGCCAGGCTTACGGCCTCTGCTACAACAAGAAGCTGTCCGCTGAAGCCGGTATCGCCACCCCATCGGCGACCTGGGAAGAACTGGTCACGGACGGCAGGAAGCTGATCAAGCCGACAAGGGCCAGTGGGCTGTCTCTCCAGACCGGTCAGGTCACCGAGAACAGCCACCACGCCGCGATCCTCGGCGCCCAGCAGGGCGCGAACCTGTTCACCCAGGACGGTAAGCCGCAGCTCGCCTCCGACCCGTCGGTCATGGAGCGGATTCGCCTGCCGGAGCGGGATCATGTCGTGGCCATCGTCTGGCCTGCCGTCTACCGTGCGCCGACGTAGCGGGCCTGCGGATATCGCGCTGAAGCGCGGGTGTCGATGACAATGGGGCGCCGACCGGTCTTTTCACGCTGGTCGGCGCCCCGTGCCCAGAAAGTCAGTATGAGGATTTCAATACACGGTGATCATCGCGTGCCGGTGCAGGTCTTGACAGTGCCGGCTTGGATGGTGCAGGTGCTGCCCTTTCCGCCACCGGTAACCTCGCCGGCGTTGTCGGCCACGGTGACCGTGTTGACGCCGACGACGGTTTTGTCGTCCGGGTCGTCGCCGTAGACCGCGCCGCCGTCGGTGTTGGTCGCCACCTTGATGGTGTCGTCGCCACCATCCCCGGAGACGACACCACGCTGGGTCTTGCCCCCGCCGATGTCCGTGCCGTTGTTGATGTCGACGGTGATGACGTCGTTGCCCGCGGTGCCCTGCGGAGGTACGGCGCAGCCATGTTCCTCCAGGGATTTGACGATTTCGCTTAGTGGCGAGCGGAGCGGTTCGGCGTCCTTGATGGCTTTCTTGATTGTGGCGACGTCGTCGGGGCTGCCCAGTTTGTCGGGGCGGCTCAGCAGCCTGGCCAGGTCGGTGTCGAGAAAGTTCTCGAATCCGGCCAGCAGGTCTTTGGCATCGGTTTCGAGGTCGTTGGCGTCAAGGCCGCCGACCACCGCGCCCAGTTGGCGGTAGTCACCCGGGATGTCGAGGTCAAACTGGTTGGGAGCCTTCTCGATCACCGACTTCAGGTCGGCCAGGATGGGCTTGAGTTTGTCGAGCAGCGGCGTGAACTTCTGGTTGACGTCGGTGCACAGAGGCGCGGTGGGGATCGCGGCGTCGCCGCGGACGCGGCCGTAGTTTTCGTGCACGGTGATCTTGTCGGCCCCGTTGCCGCCCTGGACGTGCGCGTTGGTGTCCACCTCGCCCTTGATGGCGATGGTGTTGTCACCGAAGCCACCGTACACCGCTGCGGAGTCGGCTACGTTGCCTGCCACCTCGATGGTCTTGTGACCGTCCTCCCCGCCTTCGATAGACGCCTGGTCCGCAAGCCTGTCTGCGTGGACAACGTCATCGCCGCCGCCGCTGAACACGGCGCTGTCGTGTCCCATCGTGCCTACGTCGATCTTGTCGGCGCCGTCACCGGAGTAGATCCTGGCCGCCTTGGCGTAGAGAGGGGTGTTCTTCTGCTCGTCGGTGAGGGCGGTGAACCACGCGGGGTCGACTCCAGCGGGATTGTTGAGGCTTTTGACCGTGAAGGTGTTGTCGCCCGCGCCGCCGTGGAGCGAACCGTTGAATGACATCGTTCCTACGGTGAAGGTGTCATTGCCGTCACCGCCGTCGACGTAGGCGCTGACGAACGGCGAGTAGGGCTGGTCGGCGCCGTTCATCGAGCCGATGTCGAAGGTGTCGTTCCCGGGGCCGCCCAGCAACTTGGCGACGTCGTTGAGAGAGGTGACGGTGAACCGGTCGTTCCCCGCGCCGCCGAGTATCCTGGACAGGCCGCTCACCGGTTTTCCGGTGAGGTTGAACGTGTCGTTTCCGTCGCCGCCGCTCAGTGATCCTTGGAACACCTCGTCCGCGCTGATTGTGTCGTCGCCAGGGCCGCCGTCGATGCTGTCCAGGACGTTCTTGGCGGTGCCGATGTGCAGGATGTCGTTGCCGTTGCCGCCGTAGACGCCGGACACCATGTGCCCGTTCTCCTCGCCCACGTCGTTGGGGAAGGCGACGTACCCGACGTCGATCTGGTCAGCCCCGTTGCCGCCGTCGACTGTGCCTCCCAGCGCTTCGATGGACTTGCTCGGCTCCTTTTGATTGCTTTTGACGAAACCGGTGCTGCCGACCTTCAACGTGTCGTTGCCGTCACCGCCGAGCACTTTTCCTTTCTCTCCGACGTTGCCTGCGGGGAAGGTGGTACCGGGGAATCGCTCAGCGCATTTTGGATCCTCGGGGCCGCCGCCGACGGTGACTGTGTCGTCGCCCGCCCCAGCGTCGACGAGGCCGCCCTTACGGCTCGACGCGCCGAGGCCCGCGTCCGGGCAGTACAGGCCGCCGACATCGAAAACGGAAATGGTGTCGTCACCGTCGCCGCCGAGAATAGTTGCGCCCTGCAGCACGTCGCCCTTCACGGTGATGACGTCCTTACCGGCGCTGCCGGTGATCTTCGCCCCGCTTGCCAGGTTCCCCTTGACGGTGATCGCGGTCGCCTTTTCGACACCAAGGTCGATCACGCCACTCAGGTCCCCGTCACAGGTGATAAGGGACTCCTGCACGGCACAACCCGGCGGCAACGGCGCTGCCTGCGCGACAGCGTGACTGTTCAGCAAGACCATCGCGGAAACGGAAAGCAGGCACAGTGACCGCCTTCCCGAAAGAGAATTCCTGCGCATTGAGATGAATCCCTTCGCAAAAGGTTTCGTGGTGCCGTTCGTCGAGCATCCGCCGGACTGGCGGTCGAGGTCAGCGGAACGGGAATCGTCTCGCTCGTCGGTTCAGCGGCGCGTGGCTGTAGCCGTAATCACGTCGCTGTTAGGGCTGTTCTGTCGTTGGCAGCGTTGTCCACGCTCACGACGACCGCAATGGGTTGGCCGCGAATCTGACGATGGCCGATGCTTGAGAGTGACCGTCGCCTACCCCGGGTGAGGTTAGGATGTTTTCCATTCGATGAGGATGAGCGTCTCGCCTGGTGGCGTTGTCACCGCTGGTAGCCGTCACTGCCCTCCGTGACAGGGCCGGTTACTATAATCGGACGACTGCGTTACCCAAGGGTGGATATTTCACGTATTCACCCGGCTGAATGATATTGTTCCCACCGCGCAACGGGCCTGTGCCGGACCCGGCATAGCTGGGCTGCCCGTGCGAGTGGACCCCACTGAGTGCACATCATGGGCGCGGTTAATGCTGCCGGTGTGGCGAAAGTGCCTCATGGGCTCACAGTTCGTTCAGGACACGGATCTGCGCGACGATCTGGGGGCGCATGCTCTCTGGTGTTCGGCACTCCGGGAGGGTTCGTCCTCGAAGTCGCCGGGTAAGCCGCTGTGCCAGGCCGTCCTGGCTCGGGTCGGCGTGCGCAGCGGTCCCTTCTCAACCTCGGCGGAGTCTCAGCCGATGACTTGCAGGTCATTGCTCTTCTCCACACGCCAGGGATCTCTCAGTGGCAGTCGGGAGAGGTCAGGGAATCCGAAGTATTTCCTCGGAAACCGCACTGAAGGCATCTGGTTCGACCTTGAGCAAACCGTCGAACGGCTGAGTGAGGTCGAGCAGCACGTAACCGGTCCCCGCGAGGACCGCGGTCATGGTGGCGATCAGGATGAGGTGTCGGGGTCGCGCGGTGAAGCCGATCGTGATCGGGAAGGCCACCATGCCCGCGGCGCCGACGAGTGCCGCGACCAGGGTCAGCTGTCCCGTGGGACTGAGTCCGCCTGCCTGGCCGATGCGGGTCCGGCGGTTGTCGGTCACTTCCCGGAGCCGGGTCAGGCACTGATCACGGGCGCTCTTCACCTGGTCCGGCGTGACCGGGAGTTGGATGATCTCCGTGTGCAGCGAGAACAGCAGTTCGCCCGTGTGCGGATCGGAGCCTCCGAGGCGCAACTGCGGCCATTCGTCCTTCTCAACCGCCTCGGCGTAGTCCCGGATCAGGGTGCGGATGTGGTCCCGCTGAGGCTGCGGCGCCACGCCGAGCTGCCAGTAGGTGTCTGCCAGGGCTGCGGCTTCGGCGGCCGCGTTGTCTTCGACCGTGTTGGCGTTCTCCCAGACGATCACGATGTAGAACGCGAGCGCCACGATGAACAGGCCGCTGAGGATGCTGCCGATGAACCCGCGAGAGTCGCTGTCGCCGTCGTCAGCGTGTTCGGATTGCCGCCGCTTGCGTCCGAGTAGGACGGTGACGGCGATTACGAGAACGATCGCGCCGGCGACCACTGCGGCGGCGGACATCGGCACCGTCACAACGTCCTGGCCAAGACTTGCCGAACAGTGTTCCTCATGAAAGACACTCGCTCCTCCATCGGTTTCTCGTTCCGCTCCATCATTGGTCCGGACGTCCCGCTGTGCCACCGAAGAGCGCGGAATCCATCAGTCAAGAGGCGTTCGTCAGCCAGTAGTGGACGAGGCGAGGTCGAGATCACCGACTGTTCGGAACTGCGCGGATCTGCGGCGGTCGAAGCTCCACGATCGGGGTTCGTTCTCACCTGGCGGATACGGGGGGTGAATCTGGCAGGCCGGGGGCCGGGTGAACCGTTCGTGACAACGCCCGACTCCGCGTGCCAACCTGTCTCCGTCGTGCTGTTTCCGGACCTATTCGTTAGGGGTAGATATGCGGTTGGCGCGGAGTCTGCTGGTGCTGCTACCGGTGCTCGTGCTGCTGGCCGTGCTCACGCCGTCTTTGCCCTCCTTCGCACGCGGGCCGGATCCTTGGGAGGTCAAGTTCAATCAGTCCCTGTATGGGGATTTCGTTTTGGCGGGCAACGCTGTGATGACCTGTCCGACTTCCCCGGCGAACGGTGTTGGAGTTGCGTATCCGCCTTCAGCGTGCGCGGACGCCCAGCAGCGCAAAGGCGAGGGGCTCGGGGCGCTGAACAACAGTCACGCGATGATCTGGTCCGATATCGACAAGGACGACACGACGTTCAATTCCTCGAGTGCTCGTGTGGCCATTCCATCGGGGGCGACCGTCGCCTATGCCCAGCTGGGTTGGGCAGGCGACGTGGGGAGAAAGGAAGGAGCGCCCTGCGGTCGGGGCAAGTCCAAGCCGCCGGGTACGCCGGAAAAGCAGGCTGTGTCGTTGACCGTCAACGACGGTAAGCCGACGCTGCTCGAGCCCAGCCGCTTCACCATGGTCGTTGACGACCCGGCTCGCTTGGCCGCGACTGATCAGCAGTTCTATAGTGCACAGTCCGATGTCACTACGGAATTCGCCCAGGCTCAGGGCGACACCACGGTGACGGTGGGAAACGTCTGGACCCCGGAGGGGAACGACTGTTTCGGCGGCTGGACGCTCACCGTGGTTTGGAAGTTCGTCGGCCCGACAGCGCAGCATGCTCCGGCGAAGAAGAACGTCGTGGTCTACGGCGGACACGTCCGGGTTTCGACCGCCACGAGCAGGGTGCAGATCGTGCCTTCGTCGATGCACGCGGCCGGAGGTTCGGCGCGGATCGGGCTCTCCGCCTACGAGGGTGACTGGGCGACTGCGGGGGATCAGTTCCTGGTCAACGGCGTCGCGCAAGGCGATCGTGAGAAAGGTATACAGGCGAACAACTTCTTCACGTCGCATGCCGACGGCAGCGTGAAGCCGGATGTGGTCAACAACATGAGTGTCGACGCCACGACGGTCACGGCCTCCGACCAGGTCATCCGGCCGGGCGCGACCAGCGCCCAGGTGGCCTTCACCAGACGTGACGATGCCTACCTCGTGCAGAGCATGGTCGTGGCGTTCCCCTTGCCCGAGCTCACAGTGACCACTCGGCCCGACCATTCCGTCGTCCATCCCGGTGACGCGGTAGTGCAGTCGGTCTCGGTGGCCAATGTTGGGGGAGCGCCCGCGGGTGATGTATCCGTGCGAGTGGGCTCCGAGCCCACGTGTGTCCGCAAGATCGGGGCACTCGCCGCGGGCGCGGCCTCGGCCGTCACCTGTGACCTCACGGCCGAAGGCGACGACTATACGACCGAAGCCAAGGTGACGGGACAGAGCCTGGCGGGCGACGCGCTGGCCGCCGGGGCGACCAGCGCGGTCGAGGTGCTTCGCCCCGCGGTGCAGGTCAGTCAGACCGCCGAGCCGGCGACGGTCCTCGATGGGCAGTCCGTCCAGGTCAAGACTTTGGTGCGCAACACCGGCGACACCCCGCTGTCGGGATTGGCACTGCACAACAACCACCTCGCTGCGTGTGACCGGACCGACCTCGCCGCGGTGGCGCCGGGTCAGACGGCCAGTGCGGACTGTGTGGTCATCGCGAGTGGCGATGGTGCGACCAATACCGCGACGGTCACGGCCGGGGACAAACTGGAGCGGCAGGTCTCTGCCACCACCGACGCGGCCTTCACCGTGGTCCATCCGTTGCTGGCCCTCGCCGCGGTGTGGTCCGCCGATCGAGCCGCTCGCGGGGAGCGCGTCACGATCACGGTGACGGCAGCAAATCCATCTACGGTGCCCTTCCAGGATGTTGAGGTGATCGGAGAGCCGGCGCCCTGCCGTCGTGCCCTGGGGACGCTGCAACCGGGCCAGCGTATCGAATACACCTGCGAGATCACGATCGAGTCCGACGTCGACACCGAACTGCGGATCAGTGGTGTGCCGGTAGTCAACGGAGTGCCGTTCACAGATGCCCGGGCGATGACGCGAGTGACCGGGTTCGCCTCCGTCCGCATCTCGCTGTCGCCGATCCCCGTGACGCCGTCACCGCAGCCTGCGGCCGCGGCCGTCACGCCGCAGCCTGCGCCCGCGGCGGTCACACCGCAGCCGCCGCCGGTTGAAGTCGCGAAGGCCTCGCCGATGTCGAAGCCCGCGGTGGGGGCCATCGCCGCTGTACTGGCGATGGTGAGCATGGTCCTTGTCGTCAGCGCGACCTCAGGCCTCGGCAAGTCGTAACGGAAGATTCACTCCCTGGGACAGAAAAAGTGACAAAATGGCTCTTTACCGAATGCCGGTCTCCAGTGAGGATGAGAAATAGATCTTCGTGAGGGAATAATCTGAATAGTCGTTAGCCGGATGGGAAGGGTTTGTCATGACCACCACCGTTTCGCACGATCTGTACTACCGAAAAATGGACCACGTCTTCGACATGCTCGACGTGACGAAGGACGCGCACCTGGCCGAGGATGACTTCGCTGAACTGGCGGCCGGCATCTCGGCGATCGTGCCGGGGCAGCATAATCAGCAGAAGATCGCGGCCTTCAGGGACGCCATGCTCGGATGGTTCCACGCGCTGCTTCTGGCGCAGGGCTTACCGATGGACGGCAGTATGGAACGGGAGCAGTTCCGTGCCGCGATGGTCAAGGTCATCCTGGGGGAGGGCAGGTATGTCGAGGTGTTCGAACCCGTCGCGGTAACGTGGTTCCGATTGTACGACGCAGACGACAGCAATTCTCTGAGCCTCGAAGAATTTCAGGTGTTGAGCAGGGCGCTACAGATATCCGAGGCCGATACCGAGGCCGGATTCTGCAAGTTCGACTTCAATGGGGACGGAGAGTTGTCCGAAGAGGAGTTCCTCACGGTCGCTCGCCAGTTCTACGCGGGCGAAGATCCGGACGCGCCCGGAAACTGGCTGTATGGTCCGTTCTAAACAGAAGTACCTCGGTAGTCCCTCATGCCTGTCGCCAACTAGGCGACGGGCATGAGGACGAACAGTGACCTTCGCAGAGCTGAAGGACGCTTCGTACTGTGACGCTGCCGTGAGGCCGGCAGGGGGCAGCACAATGCGGATACGACGTCGCTGGGACCTTACACCACGTGGTGCAAAGAACTCGCCGGCCGATCAAGGGAGGAGCGTCAGGTTGGCCCTGCGATGGTTGCCGAGCGCTGCTTCGAGTGTCGTACTCGGCTGTCCGTTCGTGTGGCGCCGGGCGAGGGCATAACGTCCTCATGCAAACTTTGTCCACCTTTCCGGTGACTCCGTTGGCGGTGGCGTGCGGCTGTTGCCACTGTTCGGTTGTGGCACTCCGAAGCAGAGGGGGACGGCAGTGGTCGACACCGCCCGCAGGACCGCGGGTCCTCGGGATAGGTTTGAGCGGTGGGCCGCGCTGGTCTCGCGGTGGCGCAAGGCGGTGATCGGTGGCTGGCTTTTCGTTGTCGTGATGGGACTCTTCGGGCTGCCGCAGCTGCTGGGCGCGCTGACCTCGCCGCCGTTCGAGGTACCGGGCTCGGAGTCGGCACGGGCCAGTGAGGTGCTCAGCGAAGGCATGCCGTGGATCGGCAAGGACCTGATGCTGACCGTGCTGCACGCCGACGGGCCAATGGCGGCCGACCCGGTGTTCCGTGACGCGACCCGGGCCGCCACGGCCGCGTTGTCCCGGCAGCCCGGCGTGACCGGAGTGCTGCCCCTGCCAGTCGCCGGGGACCACGCACCGGTCTCCGCTGTCATGGAACCGTTGCGCGGCCTGTGGAAGGACCCTCACACCGCGTACCTCGTGGTCGGCACCTCCGGTGACAGCAGGCAGCGCCAGGACCTTGCGCCGGCGCAGCGAGCCGCCGCGGACCACGCGGCCGGTGCCGCCTCGGCCGGCGCGGTGCATGCCTACGCGGTGGGGGTATCGGCCTACGGCCAGGCCGCGCAGTTGGTGGAGGCCACCGATCTGCTGCGCATCGAGCTCGTCGCGGTCCCGGTCGCGATCCTGGTGCTGCTGCTCGGGCTGCGGGCGGTGGTGGCGGCGCTGCTGCCGGTGGTGGTGGCGGGCGCGTCGGTGATCGTCACCTTCGCCGGTTTCGCCGCGACGATCGGCGTTCTGCGTCCGGACGGCATGCTGCTGAGCGGTGTCGGCGCGGTCGGGCTTGGCGTTGGCGTCGACTACGCGTTGTTCGTGGTCGGCCGTTACCGGGAGGAACTGGCCGAGGGCGCGTGTCCCGAGCGGGCGATCGGGGTGGCGCTGGCCACCAGCGGGCGCACTGTGGTGTATTCGGGCGTGATCGTGTTCCTGTCGGCGGCGGGCATGCTGCTGGTGCGGTGGCCGGTGTTCCAGCAGTTCGCGTTCGGGATCGCCGCGGTGATCGTGGTGGCGCTGGTGGCCTCGCTGACCTTGCTGCCCGCGCTGCTGGTGTCTACGACCCGGTGGCTGGAATGGTCGCCGCGCTGGCTGCGGCCGGGAAGCCCGGTGCCCGCCTCCGGCGACGACAGGCTCGCACGCTGGGCACAGCACCTGATGCGACATCCGTGGCCCTACACCGTCGGCGTCTTCGCCGGCCTGCTGCTGCTCGCCTTGCCCGCCATGGATCTCAAGCTGGGCTTCGATCTGGAGCGACGCGCGCTGGCCGAGACTCCGTTCGGGCACGGGCTCGCGGTGATGGAACAGGACATGCCCGGAGCGCCCGGTAACGTCATGGTGCTCGTGCGGCGGCCGGAGTCCGCGGCCGAACCCGGTACCGGAGCCCTGCTGGCAGCGCTGAGGGCAGACCGTGCCGTCACCGCAGTGACCAAAGCGGACAACGGGCACGATCTCACCGTGTTGGTGCTGTTCGGCGCCAGTCCGGCGGACTCGGCGGGCGTGGTCGACCTGGTACGGCGGATCCGCGCGGACATCGCCCCCGCTACGGCGCCGCCGGGCACCACGGTGCTGGTCGGCGGCTCCGGTGCGCTGATGGCCGACGTCCTCGCCGAGGTGACAGGCAAGCTGTGGTGGGTGGTGGGAATCGTTCTGGTGCTGATGTTCGGGCTGTTGGTCGTGCAGTTGCGCAGCTTGCTGCTGCCGCTCAAGGCGATCGTGATGAACCTGCTCGCCACCGCGTCGGCGTTCGGGCTCGCGGTCGTGCTGTTCCAGCGGGGAGCGGCGCAGGACGTGCTGAGCTTCACCAGCGTGGGCACGGTCTGGCCGCAGATCCCGATCCTTGTGTTCGGGCTGCTGTTCGGGCTGTCGATGGACTACGAGATGTTCCTGGTGCGGCGGATCCAGGAGGAGTACCGGCGTACTGGCGACAACACCGCCTCGGTGGTGGTGGGACTGCGCCGCACGGCGCGGCCCATCGCGCTGGCCGCGGTCATCCTCGCGACGGCCTTCGGCAGCGTGCTGCTGTCCCGGCTGACCGGCCTGAAGGTCTTCGGCTTCACCATCGCCGCGGCGCTGCTCATTGACGCCACCGTGATCCGTCTCGTGCTCGTTCCCGCACTGATGCGCATCCTCGGCCGCTGGAACTGGTGGCTGCCCGCCCGGGTGCTCCGGAGCCCGAGGTGACTGGCGAGCGGCCGGTGTCCGCGGTGGACTGGGCGGCTCTCCGCCTGCAGGACCGGTATCCGCGCAACCCGATGGAGGTCGGCGCCATCCTTCGCTTCGGCGGTCCCTCGCCGCGAGTGGGTGAGTTCCGGCGGCACCTGGCCGCCAGCGTTCCCGAGCTGTGGACTGTGCTGGTGAGGCCGCCGGGACGGCGACGGCCGGGCTGGGCCGCGCGTGAGCCTGACTGGGAGGGCCTGGTGCGCCATCGCGCGCTGCCGGAAACATCGGGGGAGACGGGACTGCGCCTTGCCGCAGAAGAAATTCAGGCTGCGCCGCTTCCCCGCGAGGGGCACCTGTGGCGGACCTGGCTGCTCGACGGTTACGCCGAAGACGAGTGGGCGCTCGTCATCCAATGTAGTCACGCGCAGTTCGACGCCGCCGGGCTGTGGGGACTCGCCGCGCGTTGCTTCCCCTCGGCGGATGCCCGCCCGGCGAGACCAGCGCGGCCACCGCGGAAAAGTGTGGACCTGTGGACGGTCCTCAAAGGCCTGGCTCGGTACGCGCGTGGCTTCTTTCCCCTCTCCGGACGAACTTTCTCGTCCCACGGCCTCACCGGTGAGCGACGGCTGGTGTTCGAGACCGTCGAGCTCGCCCGCCTCACCCGCATCGGTCATCGCCACGGCGCCACGGTCAACGAAGTCTTCCTCGCCGCGCTGGCCGGCGCGTTGCGCGCCTGGCCGCACACGCCCTGGCGAACCGGCCGCCCGGGCGCGGTGTGGACGTTGCTCGGGATCGACATCCGCGCGTTGGACGGGACACCCGGGCCGGGCAACCGGCTGGCGGTCACCCGGTACCGGCTGCCCTGCGACGAAGCCGACGCGACGGTCCGGCTGAGGCTGCTGGTCCGGACCGGGAGCGCGACCAAGAGCAGTGGTGCGGCCAATGTGGGCCGGGCCGGTATCCGGTTGCTGCCGGACTGGCTGCTGGGGCTGCTCGCGCGGTGGTCCCTGTCGCGGTGGTACACGGAGATGATAGTCGCGAACGTGCCCGGCCCGGCGATCCCGCCTGTGTTCGGAGGACGGAACCTGCGCAGCACTGTCCCGCTCGGCCTGCTCCAGCACGGACGCCCACTGGGAGTGTTCCTTAGTTCCGTTGCCGGGCAAGCGACGCTCAACGTCACCACCGACTCGTCGCTGCCATCCGGGGCCGGGCTGGTGCGGTTGTGGCTGGCCGCCCTTGACGAACTGGACGGGTGACTAGGGCGTGGCCAGTTGCCAGCCCCGGATACTCGCTTCGAGGTAGCCGAGACCGATCGGCGGCGCCGTAGCCGGACCGAGCAGGGCGCGCACCCGTGCGTCGTCGAAGCGGCGGTGGTGCCGGGTGTAGGCCAGCAGGGACGCGTGGTCGCGGACGACGGTCTCCAGCGGCGAGGGATGCGCCGGGGCTCTTGGCACCAGCTGGAAACGCACCGGCAGGACGCGGTTGAACGCGGTCAGCAGATCGCTCACCAGGGTGTCGCGCGGGTGCACCACGTGGTAAGTATCCACACCGGCTGATTGGTGTCCGGCCAGCCGGACCATCGTGTTTGCGGCGTGCTCTGCCTGCAGCAGGTTGAGCACGGCGGTGCCGTCACCGGGCACCCGGACCACGGGCGGAGCAACGGGAGCGCAGTTGGAGAGCGGCCCCTCGATGAGCTCCGCGAGCGCGCTGAGCGGATGCCGCGGCAGGTCCGGCCCCAGCGGCAGGTCGCTGACGAGCCCGGCGGGCCGGAACACCGTCACCGGCAGCTGCGTCTCGGCCGCCCACTGCCGGAGCAGCACTTCGGCCTCGTACTTCGTTCTTTCGTAGGAATTCTCGAAGCCGCGGCCCGCGTCCAGCCAGTCTTCGCCGATCAGGCCGTGGCGGCGGGCTCCCGCCACGGCGATCGTGCTGACATGCCGGACCGCGGGCCGCCGCGGCGCGGCCGCCGCCAGCTCCAGCACGTGCCGCACACCGGTGACGTTGACACGCCGCAGCTGCTCCAGGTCCGCGCCCGGGGAGATGTCGGCCGCGCAGTGCCACAGCACGTCCAGCCCGCCGGCCAGGTCCGTGAACTCCGGTTCCGGCAGTCCCAGTCGTGGCCGCGTGATGTCGGCTCGGACCACGCGCACGCGGCTCTCGGTGCCTGTCAACCGCAGGAACCGGTCGATCCGCCCGCGCACCGCCGACTCCTCGGCGCGGGCCAGCACGGTAATTCTGCTGTGCCGCGACAGAAGCTCGCGCAGCAAATGCAGGCCCAGGAATCCGGTGGCACCAGTCATCACCACTCCGCGGTCAACCACCGGCTCAGCTCACCACCGGAGTCATCCGCGCGAGCACGGTGCGAGCGAGATCGGCCAGCGTGCTTCCGGCGATCGCCAGCACGGGCAGATCGCAGCCGAGCAGGCGGCGGACAGCCACTAGCATTTCCGTCGCCAACAAGGAATCGAGCCCGAGCTGGTCCAGCCGCTGCGTCGGATCTATCCGGTCCGGAGTGGTCTGAAGCACGGCCGCGAGCAGCTTGATCAGTGCTTCCTGGACGAGTTCGTGCGCTTCCTCGGGTGTCGTGCCGGTCAGCGACTGGAGGAACTCGTCGCGGTCCTGCCCGGGACCTTCCGCCACCGGCGGCACCACCAGGGCGAACCGCGATCCCCGGACACCGGTCAGGATCTCACGCAGCCGGCTCCAGTTGATTCCGGCGACAACCAGCACATCGCTGCCAGAGCCGAGCAGCGCATCGAGCCCGGCCAGCGCCGCCTCGGGCTCCATCAGGCGGATTCCCATGCCGGACAGCATTTCTTCGGTACCGGTGCGGGCGACGTAACCGATCTCGCCGATGGCACCCCACTCGACCACGCTCCCCGGCAGGCCGCGGGCACGCCGGTTCCTGGCCACGGCGGCTAGTACTGAGTTGCCCGCACAGTAATTGCTCTGCCCGACCTGCCCTACCACCGCGGTCAGCGAGGAATACAAGACGAAGAAGTCGAGCTCCCGATCGGCGGTGAGTTCGTCGAGGACGAGCGCGCCCTGCGCCTTGGGTGCCAGTGCCGTGCGGACACGATCTTCGTCGAGGTCGAGCACTGTCGCGTCGTCGAGCTGCATCGCGGCGTGCACCACTCCGCGCACCGGGTGGCCACTCGCGTCGACCGCGGCGAAGACCTCCCGCAGAGCGCCGGAATCGGTCACATCGGCCGCGTAGGCGGTGGCGGCGACACCGCGCGTTGCCAAGTCGGCGATGAGACCGGCCGCTTCAGGGGAATTCGATCCCCGGCGCCCCAGCAAAGCCAAGTGCCGCGCGCCATGGTCCGCCAACCATCGGGTCGTCGCCGCGCCGAATCCGCTCAGGCCGCCGGTAACGAGGTAGGTCGCGGCCGGATCGAGCCGCGGCCGGTCCGGCAGGCGCTCGATCGGCGGCCGCTGCTCGAACGAGACGACCACCTTGCCGATATGCCGGGAGTGCCGAAGCAGCTCGAAGGCCTCGCCGATCCGGGCGGCCGGGTACACCGTGTGCGGCAGAGCGGCAGATTCCGTCGCCAGCGCGCCGAACCGCGAGGCGGCCACGGCCGGATGCGCGGGATCCATGGTGCTCAGGTCCACGCAGAAGAAGCTGATGTTGCGCTCCATCGCGCGCAGCAGCACCCGCTTGTTCTCCAGCACGTCCCGCTTGCCGAGCTCGACGAAACGCCCGTGCGGGCGCAGCAGTTCGAGGCTGCGCGGCACCGCCTCCCCTGCTAGGGAGTTGAGCACGACGTCGACGCCCCGGCCGCCCGTGACGGCCAGGATCTCGGCGGCGAACGTCAGGCCGCGGGAGTCGAAAACGTGCTCGGCTCCGAGCGTCCGCAGCAGTTGCCGCTTGACCGCAGAGCCCGCGGTCGCGATGACCGTCGCCCCGCGCCGCCGGGCGTACCGCAGCGCGGCGAGGCCGACCCCACCGGCTCCACCGTGCACCAGCACCACCTCGCCCGGAGCCAGCCTCGACAGAAAACCCAGGCTGTGCTCGACGGTGGCGGTCGCCACAGGCAAGGTGGCGGCCTCGGCCCACGACATCCCGGGCGGGACCAGCGCGAGGTCCGCGGCGTCGGCGACCGTGTGCGACGCCAGCGTTGCCGGGGCAAGGCCGAAGACCCGGTCGCCCGGCCGCAGGCCGACGACTTCCGCGCCCACCTCGACGGCCACTCCCGCACACTCGAAACCGAGGCCCCGGGCGGCGAACGTGCCGTGGATCGCCTCCGGCGGCAGCGCGCCGACAGCCGTCAGCACGTCCCGGTAGTTCAAGGCCGCGGCCTCGATACTGACGAGCACCTCGTGCGCCCCCGGCCGGGCCGTCTCCGCCGGGCCCCAGGAGAGCCGGTAGGACAGACCAGGATCCAGCAGACGCAAGGCATAGGGCGCGGAAGAGCCGGGCACCGGAACCAGGAAAGTGGACGCCAGTAACCGGGGGACGAACCGCCCCGGACCGGTCAGTACTACTTCATCCTCTTGGGACGGCGAGAGGATTTCCCGAGCCAGCCGATCCGCGTCTTTTTCACCGCGGGAGAGGGAGATCCGGCGCAGGTTGAGCTCGGGTTGCTCGTTGGCCAGTACTCGGGCGGCGCCCCAGGCTGCGGCGTCAGCCGGAGTCTCGGGTCGTTCGGGGAACGGTAGTGCGCCACTCGGCCGCGTCACCAGCCAGCAGGTTATGTCTACTTCGGACGCCAGCTGGCCGAGCCTCGCCGCGACTCGGCGCAGCAACGCCGACCGCTTCACCATCCGGTCGGTGGCCTCAGCCGGAGTTTCCACCCGATCCGGAGCGGCGAGCAGCAGCACCACTCGCAGCGGTCCGCCGGCACGCCCGAGTCCATCCACTGTGGACATTTCGACTTCGCCGCCCGATCCGGTGAGTATCTCGGCCAGTGCGGTGGCGAATCCCGCCTCCGAGTCGTCCTCGGGCACCACTGCCCACCGGACTCCGAGGGGGGACGGCGGCAGCGGCACGACGGATTCGGACACCGGGGCGCGAGTGGCCACGAGAACCGAAGCGGTGCTGCGCAACGGTTCCTCGTCGGCGCCAAGCCTAGCCAGGTCAGTGAAGCCTGCCTGATGCAGGACCTCAAGCCACTGAGTGCGGGACAGCAGTGGCGAGCCGGTCCTCAACTCGGTGTCGGTGTAGCCCCAGAAGCCCTCCAGCAGCCCGAACGGCACGACCATCAGCTCGGGATCGTGCACCTCGAAAGCCAGCAACAGGCCACCGCCGGCCAGCAGCCACCCCAGCTCCCGGGTGGAACCGACCACATCGGCTGTGACGTGCAGCGCGTTGGCGGCGATCACCAGATCGAACCCTGCCTCCGGGAAGCCCTGCGCACCGAGGTCCTGTTCGAGGTCCAGCGAGTGGTACTCGACGAAGTCGTAGGCCGCGAACCTGCTGCGCGCGCAGGGAAAGAAGGCGGTGCTGACGTCGGTGAAGACGTACTGTGTGCGGTCCGCCGGTAGCAGCGGCAGCAGCGCGGCCGTGGTCCCGCCGGTCCCGCCGCCGACCTCCAGCACGCGCAGCGGCCGGTCCGCCGGCCAGCCGGCCACGATCTCGGTGAGCACGTTCCCCAGCAGTTCGTTGTGGTAGCGGGACAGCGGCGTCACGTCGTAGGACTGCTCGATGAACGTGGCACAGTCGGTGAAGACCACCTCCAGCGGATCCGCCCGGCCGAGCAGCAGCTCCGGTAGCAGGCTCGCGACATGGTCGACGAGCACCAGTTCGCAGGCCTGGCCGGGAAAGTCCGCCAGCAGCCGCTCAAGTACGCGGCCAGGCTCCCCGTCCCGGTACCGCACCGCTATCGACAGCAGGAGTTCGACCAGCCGCTCGTAGCCGGGCCGCACTCCGGCTGCCAGGAGGTCCTCCCACGTGAAAGCCGCCTGCTGGGGGAGGATCCTTCGCAGGGCGGCACGAATGTGGTGGGCGATAGCCTCTTTCGCCCGAGGCAGGTAATCCCCGGCGATGTGTGCGAAAGCCTCGGACACTGGACGTAGAGCCGCCGCCGCGGCAAGCTCCGAAGCACCCGGCATCGGCGTACCCGTCACCGTAACGGTTTCGTAGGGAGCCGCCCGCAGCACGGTGACGTAGCTCCGGGCCGCCTCGGCCGCGGTTATGTCGAACCGTCGCAGCCACGCATCCCGCGTTTCGAGCGCGACCACGCCGTCCTCACCGCAGATTGTGATGTCCCACCGCGCGTAATCGCGCTCGCTCGCCACGGCCCGTACGTGCACGAAGCCGCGCGCGGGAGGCTGATGCCACAGCCGGACTGTCCCGAGCAGGTGGGGGAGGAAAGTGTCGCCGCCAGGCAGCAGCGGAGCTCCTGCCTGGAGTGCGCCGTCGAGCAATGCCGGATGGACCTCGTATCCCGTCTGCGCCAGATCGAGCCGGTAGGCCGCGACAACCTCGCCCGGCCCGTGGCGGATCTCCGTGAGCACACGGAACGCCGGGCCGTAGCCGAGCCCGCATCGCGTCGCTGCCGCGTAGAGTTCGGCGGCGTCGAGGTGGCCGGGCAGCCTTGCCAGCAGCCCAGGGAGATCGACAGCGGCGGGCTCCGGCTCCCAGTGCCGCCGCACGCGCCCGGTGGCGTGCTCTTGCCAGTCCAGCCCGGCACCGGTGCGGCTGGCCGCCCGCCACACACCGTCCTCTTCGGACAACGAGAACTGGAGGGTGGTGTCCGGTGGATCCTGCGGCAGTACCAGTGCCGTGTGCATCCGCAGGCCGGTGACCTCCACCGCGGCCTCGTGTACCCGGCGACCCGCCGCGAGCGCCATCTCGGCGAACGCGGCCGCGGGCAGCACCACCGCCCCGCCCACCTGGTGGTCTGCCAGCCACGGCACGCGCGCCGGTTCGACGGTGTCGCGCCAGGTCGGCTCCAGCACGTTCATCCGCTGGCCGAGCAGCGGATGGTCGGTGCTGCCGTCGCCGCCGTCGCGCGACCAGCCGTGCCGGGTGCCGTTCCAGTGGCGCTCGCGCTGCCAGGGATAGGCCGCAAGGTCCAGCACCCGGCCGGGCTCGGGAAAGTAGCTCGCCCAGTCGATATCCGCACCAGCTTCGAGCAGGTGCTCGACGATGGTGTCCACCGTGGTCACGCCGCCGCGTTCGAGAGTGCCCAGCACGGCCGCCTCGGAGGCCACCCGCCGCAGGTAGGTGCGCAGCACCGGATGCGGCCCGACCTCCACGAAAACGTCGACACCTTCGGCAAGCAAGCCGGTGACCGCGTCGGCGAACAACACCGGCTCACGGACGTTGCGCCACCAATAGCCCGCGTCGAGCTCCGTGCCGTCGACCGCGGTCCCGGTCACCGTGGAGATCATCGGCAGCCGGGTCGCCACCGGCCTCAGCCCGGCGAGCCGGTCGCGCAGCGGTCCCTCGATCGGATCCATCGAGCGGCTGTGGAACGCGTGGTCGAGCTTCAGCTCGCGAAAGAAGACACCTTGCTCCGCCAGCCGCGTTCCCAGCTCGGCCAACGCGCTCGCGTCGCCGCTCACCGTGACGTCCTGCGCGCTGTTGATCCCGGCGATCTCCAGCGTGGGCCAGGGGAGCAGCGCTGCGCGGGCGTCCGCGGGGGACAGGCCCACCGCGGCCATCCGGCCCCGGCCTGCGGTGGGCGACTGGGCGCGGCTGCGCTCGGCGATGACCCGGCAGGCGTCGTCGAGCTCCAGCGCACCGGCCACGTACGCGGCCGCTACCTCGCCCACGCTGTGGCCGGTCACGGCGGCCGGAGTGACTCCCTTGGCCCGCAGCGATTCCGCCAGGCCGAGCTGCACCGCGAACAGTGCCGGTTGCGCGAAGTCCGTTGAGGACAGCCGCGGGCTCCGGCCCGCCAGCTCGTCGAGCACCGACCAGCCCAGGTACGGGCGCAGCGCCGCGTCGACCTTCGACACCGCGGCCCGGAATACCGGATCGGCCAACAGCAGGTCCGCGCCCATCCCCGCCCAAGCGGAACCGTTGCCGGAGAAAACAAACCCGACTCGGCCCCGCTGAGCCGCTTGCCCAGGGCCAAGGACCGGGGAGGTCAGCCTTTGCACGGCCTGCTGGCTGTTGGTGGCGAGAATGGCCAGCCTGTGTGGATGGTGGCTGCGCCGCCGCGTCGCGGTGAAGCAGAGGTCGTAGAATTCTTCCGCCGGAGCATCGCCGAGTTGCTTGGCCAGGAGCCCTGCAACCTTCGTCAGCGCCTCTGGCGTGCGCGCGGAGACCACCAGGGGAAGCTTGCCGTGCCTCGGTTCGGCTCTGGCGGATCCGGCCGGAGCCGAACCGAGGACCACGTGCGCGTTTGTGCCGCCGAACCCGAACGAGTTGATCCCGGTCACCGCAGGCCCGTCGGCCCGCCACACTGTCGCCGAGATCGCCGGAGCCAGGGCGAGCCGGTCGAAATCGATCTCCGGATTGAGCGGGGAAGCGTGCAGCGATGCGGGAATCTCCCGGTGCCGTAGCACGAGGATCGCTTTGAGCAATCCCGCGATGCCCGAGGCCGCTTCGAGGTGGCCGAGGTTGGTCTTGACCGAACCGATCGGCAGCGGCCAGGTGCGGGCGCCGAGCGCCTGGCCGATGGCTTCGCACTCCACTGGATCGCCCGCCGCTGTGCCGGTACCGTGCGCTTCGAGGTACCCGACCTCGTCCGGCTCGATCCCGGCCCGCGCGTAGACCTCCCGCAGCAACGCGGCCTGTGCGTCGGCGCTGGGCAGTGCCAGTCCCGCCGTCCGGCCGTCGTTGTTGATTCCGGAGCCGCGGATCACCGCGTGCACCCGGTCGCCGTCGGCGAGCGCGTCGGACAGCCGCTTCAGCACCAGTACGCCGCCGCCTTCCGCGCGGACGAAGCCGTCGGCCTCGGCGGAGAAGGCGCGGCAGCGTCCGGTCGGGGACAGCATCGTCGCCTGCGCGAACCCGACGAAGGTGTGCGGGTTGAGCAGTACGTTCACCCCGCCGACCAGCATCACGGGCCCGGCTCCGCCTCGCAGGCTCTCGCAGGCTTGGTGCAGCGCGACCAGCGACGACGAGCATGCCGTGTCGACGGTCATGCTCGGCCCGTGGAAGTCGAAGAAGTGGGAGAGCCGGTTGGCCGCGATCGCGGCCGAAACCCCGGTGTTGGTGTAGGCGTTGGCGCTGCCGGGGTCCGACTGCTGGACGCCGCCGTAGCCGACCTCGGACAGCCCGACGAAGACGCCCGCGCCGGTTCCGGCCAGCGCACGCCAGTCGGCACCGGCGTCGTCGAGCGCTTCCACCGCCATCTCCAGCAGCAGTCGCTGCTGCGGATCCATCCGGCTCGCCTCGCGCGGGGAGATACCGAAGAACCCGGCGTCGAACTCGGCGAGATCGACGCCGGTGAGTACTCCGGCGGCGGCGGTGTAGCTGCGGCCCGGCCGCCGCCCCGGCGCGACGAACCGGTCGGTGTCGAACCGCTCCGGGGGAATCGTGCTCACCAGGTCCAGCCCCGCCGACAGCGCCGACCACAGACCGCCGAGATCGCTGATCCCGCCGGGCAGTCGGCAGGCCACACCGGTGATGGCGATGTCCCCGGCCGGGGCGGTGACGACGGGCTCGGGCATGGTTCTCCTCGGGCTGGCGGCAGGCATTCCGTGAATCGATCCTTGCCCTCGCCGGAGTGAATAGTCGACTCTCTGAACGAGTGACTGGCTCCCCTTTCGAGTGCTAACGCACGGTGAACACGATTCCGCTGAAAATCGCTAGGCCTTATCGCGCCCACTGTCCACGGTCTTCACCCGAAAGCTTGAGGCACAGAGGTACCCCGGGTTCTGTGGAGTGATTTCGGGGCAGCACGGTTCATTTTCACATTCGCGCGTGTGATCATGGGTGACCTAAGTCCTGTCTGCGGAAACAGAGCTAAGGAGCCGAAATGACGTATCCCGATGAGACGAAGGCCAGTCCGCGCCGCGCGGCCGGAGCGCGATGGGGTGCCGTCGCGGGCGTCGCCGTGCTCACCGTGGGTGCGAGCATGGCCGGCTCCCAGTTCTTCGGCGCCGGCAAGGACACCACCCCGGTGGTTCTCCAGGCCGCGGCCTCCTCGTCGGCGACAGCCTCGGGTCAGGTCATCTGTACGATGATTCTGGCGGTGGAAGCGTCCGGGATGAAAAGCACCGCCACTCCTGTCGAAATCGCGCTCACTCCGCAGACCTTCACCTGCGGCGAGGGCGGGGCCTCGAAGATCATCGGCGGTAAGTTCGAGGCAGCGGAGAAAACGAAGGGCACCGGAAACTGTCACGCGTTCACACTGGACAAAACCAGTGTCAACATTGCCTGGACCACCACAAATGAAGCAGACGCCAAGACGAGCAAGCTCACGATCGACTCGGTGTCCTATAAGGATGACGAGCTGCCCGTCGTGGGAAAGGTCACTGTCACCGGTGAGCTCGAAGGTGCCACAGCCACGCTTTATCCGGACCCGGAGGACCTGGCCAAGATGACCGAAACCGTCGACGCGCAGTGTCAGGAAGGCAAGGAGAACAAGGTGATCAAGACCTCGGGCTCGTTCAAGGTGGCCTTCGCGCCGAAGAAGACCTGACCCGGGCGGCGGCAGCTCGTCACAGGAGCAGCAAGCGCTGCGACTTGGCCGCTTCGGGATTTGCCTACGGGCAGGAAGACCGTGACGAGCCATCGCTGCTCGTCGGCGCTGCTATCGGCGAGTTGCTGGACTCCGGCGCCGCTGGTGGTGGTTAGGTAATCGTCACCAACTCGGGTGCCCTCTTTTCGTCAGGACCCGTTCTGCGTGTACGGCTTTCCGGCGACAGGAACGAGCTCAGTCAGCGGCACAGGGCAGCGGGTATCGCAGGTGTAGTACGCCAGTTCCCCGGGTTTGCTGATCGAGCTGCGTACCAGTAGCAAGTGCTCCTCCGCGCCGGGATCCCAGCAGCGGCCGGTCGTACAAGGCGGTGCCCTTGCTGCGCACGCCGCCGAGAGTCGTCGCCGCCCCTTGGCGCGGAGCGCTGCGAGCCAACTCGTTCATGAGGATCTCTGATCCGCCTGCGGTCGGGAATCTGTCCTCGCACGGGTGGGTCACGCCAATTCTACCAAGAGGTTGGCTGCTACCCCGGACGCCAAGGGGCTCCCGTGATCCGTCCACAGGTCGACAGGTTTACTGCGCGTCGCAGGTAACTTGCGTACGCAGAGCCTGTTTGAGGAAGTGCTCCGGCCTCCGAAGTGGCGTATGACGTCTTTGATGGGGTTTTTCAGCGAGGGCTCCTGAATTTCCTCCGTGGCGACAAAGACGCTACTGATAGGTTGCGGGTAAACGTGGAGAACGTGCTTGACGAGCTCGTGGTAGCTTGCGGAGTGTGAGTGCCAGACCACGGTCGTAGCCTATCCGTGGCGCAGGCCGTGCACCTGAGCGCGGAGTCATGCGTGCAATGTCGAGTGGTCCCCGCCGTAGTGTCTGGTGTAGTCGGGTTCATTGATGGGAGCACGAAGGAGATCGTCAGGCAGGTCGAATGCTTCGACGAGGTCGAGTGCGTCGGGCAGCAGTCTTTCGCAGACGGTGTTGACCAGATTGTCGCGGGCGATGATGTGTGCTTCGGTCACTAGCCGCTCGGTGAGGTACCAGCCCAGGTGGTCGTCGAGGTCTTCGACGGCATACAGGGTGATCAGGTGCTCGAGCCCGCTACGGGCGCGACGGTCGGTGACGGTGTCCACCGCCTCCCCGAAACTTTCGAGGATCAGCCGATGACTGTGCGCGTTGGCGAATTCGAGAGCAAGAGGGAGTCGGTTGTTCCAAGTTTCGAAGGGTTCTTGACCTCGTCGACGTGCCAGCGTCAGCTCTCCGGCGAGTTGCTCGAACAATCGTCGTTCTCGTGTTTCAGCGAGTTCAAGCCACAATGCCCGGTCGCCGAGGACGCGGGCCGATGTTCGCGTCGGCAGCGCGCTTTCCGGGGGTTGATAGTGCTCTCCAGAAACGAGGGCGCGCCCGGCTTCGAGTAGGATAAGGTGACTGTCGCCCGCCGCCGGATTCAGGGCGTGCGCCAGCCCGTGGTAGTCGATCAGCCGGTTGGCCGAGAACATCCCGTGCGCGCCGCTGCGCAGTCCGGACTCGCGGGTGACGCGTTCCGCGGCTTGGCAGGCCGTGGCCTTCGCCAGGCCCAGCGTACGGCCGAGCGCCCCCGGCGACCACGGACCCGGCGATGCCGGGCCGGCTCCGGTCTGCGCGTCGATCCACGCGCGTTTGGCGCGGTTGACTAGGCAGGTCGTGGCGTAGGTGGTGGCGAGGGCACCGAACAGTGCGCGTTGCTGGGTGCGAAACCCCACGACAACACGGTCGGCGGAGTACCGGGCCCGGCTGACGCGGTGGTAGGCGTGGCGGAGGGCGATGGTGATCGCGGCGCGGCTGACCGCGGCCAGCGCCGCAGCGGACGCGGTCCACGCGTTTTCCCGGACGGTGAGCGACCGTTGCAACCGGCTTGCGGGACCGCCGAGCGGGTCGCGCAGCGTGCCGTCATCGTCCAAGGTCGCCGAATCCCGCAGGAGTGCGTGCTTCGGCAGCCGGAGGTGGTCGAAGGCGATGATCGCGTAGTCAAGGGGAAGGACCGGCGTCTCCGGAAGCGCATGGACGAGCACTCCAGGCAGTGGTCCCGTGTTGTCACGCAGCCGGACGACGAAGGGGAACACTCCATGGTCGGTCTCGCCGACCAGCAACCGCGCGTAGACCACACCGATCTTGGCGATTTCGGAGAGCCCGTTGTTGGACATGAACTTCTGCGCGCCAGGATCCGGTGTGTGCAGAATGAACTCGCGAGTGTCCGCCTGGTAGTGCGCCTCGGTGCGGATGGCGGAGTGACTGTTGCCGTGCCCGAGTTCGGTGACCACCAACGTGCCGATGGACGACATCGTGTCAAGGTCTTCCTGGTAGGGCGTGAGATCGTCACGGCCGGCGCCGAACTCGGCGATAGCGTTGACACTCAAGCAGTAGTGGATGGTCAGCGCCAGGAATACCGGGGGGCTGGCCACTGCGGCCGTTTCGAGGACCACCAGGAGACTGCGCGGGTCCTTGAGCAGCGTGGTCGCCGGCGGGACGTGTTCGTTGACGAACCGCATGCGGTTGTAGGTCAGGCGGCAACCGCCTTGGTGAGTGAGCCCTTCGACCGGCCGGAAGATCTCGTCGGTGAACACGGCGGCCGTGGTCTGGCGCAGGGTTGAGTCGTCGTCATGGAGCAGAGCGCGCAGCTGAGCTTGGAAGGCGGTCATCGTCGCTCCAATCGCGCGTTTCGGTTCGTAGTGGACGCTCGTGCGTTGCTGGTGATCCCGCGGACCCGCGCGAGCATTGTCCCGTCGGGCGCCTGGGCGATCGCCACGCCGGAAGCCGGGTCGGCGGACAGGACTATCCGATCCTCGTGCCGGTCCAGCAGACGCACGTCGTCGAGTTCGGTGAACAGCTCAAGGTGTTCTATTCCGACGGGCACTGCCGGCTCGCCGTCGCTCGGGGATACGGCGGACGTGGCGAGCAGGGACAGCTGGAGCAGTGCGTCCACGAGCAGCGCGGGGGTGGTCAACGTGCTGAAGATCGCCGCCCAGTTTTCCAGCCGCGGGCTGAACCTCGCCGTCGCGAGCGTGGGCGTGATCCTTACCTCGGCGAGTGACGCGAAAGGTCCACTAAGGACGATTGAACTGTCGGGCGAGTAGTAGACGGGGACGGTGGTTCTGCCGTCACTGCTGGGCACAGGCGCACTGGGGGGATGAGGACGGTCGGTGGTGAGGGTGATCGTGACCTCGGCGTTGAACAGGTCCCGGCGGAACACCACGCCGCCGGAGGTAGACAGGTCGCTGAACACCTGGACGGGAACATCCGGCCGAAGTGGCTCGTCACCGAGCCGGAACCGGTAGACACGCGTGTGGCCGGGCGGTGCGGTGACGGGGAAGAAGAAGTTCGCGTTCCTCACCGCGACGGCCGTTCTCCCTGGACTCGCGGACGCCGCGGCCTGGACCGCCAGTTCGATGATCAACGCGGCGGGCAGCGTGGGCGTGCCCTTAAGCAAGTGGTGCGCCAGGTAACCGTCACGGACGTCGTCGGGCACCCAGGCCGGGCAACCCGCGGACACCCCGAGCCACGGCCGGACCCTGGCCCGATCGAGTAAGCGGCGTTCGCCTGCCCCGAGGTAGGTGACCACACTTCCTTGTGAAGCGGTGAGCTCGGCGAGATAGATTCTCCGGCCGTCCTCGGTGGACAGTCCGGTCAGATCGCCGATGCTGCGCAGCAGATCGCGGGTCAGCGGTTCGGACGCGAACCCGGCTTCGTCCCACAGGGCCCAGGCGAGGGTGGTTTCGGCTTCCCCGCCCGGACTGTGCCGCCACGCTCCGGCGGCGTTGAGGAAGTCGTTGGCCGAGCAGTACGCCGCTTCGCCCGGCCAGCCCAGCACGGCCAGCAGGGAGCCGAAGTTGTGCCACAGCCGGGGCGGCCTGCTGGCGAAGGCGGCACGCAGGTTGAGGTAGGACAGCAGCTTGGTGTCGCGGACCTGTCGGGCGACCTGCAGCGAGGTAGCGCGGACCGTGCCGCCGTGGTGCAGGCCGGCCGCGTTGATCAGCAGATCGACGCGCTCGTGCCGGGCGTGGATCCGCTCGATCGCTGAGGTCACGGCGTCGGGGTCGGTGAGGTCGCAGACCAGGTGGTGGACCCGGTGGGGTCCGCAGTGGCGGGCCAGCCGGTCGATTGTCGCGCGGACGGCCGCGGCTTCTCGCTTCGCCGTGTGTTCGGCGCTGAGTGCGGCGACTGTGCGCTCCGGACGAGCTCGTTTTCCCGCCGCGATGAACTCGGCCTTTGCGATGGGGGCTGCGCTGTCGCCCGGCGCCTGCCTGCCCAGCACATAGACGTTCGGCCGTGCGGTTTGGGCGAGAGCTTCGAGCAGCTCGGCGGTGAGCCCGCGGCTCCCACCCGCCGCGACGACCACGCTGTCCGGCCCGAGCGGCAAGTTTGCCGTGGACGGTGCGTGGGGTGCTGGGGTCAGGGTGTACTCGGAGCGACGTGGGCCGTCGTGGACGACGACGTGCAGGTCGAGCGGGTGCCGCGATTCGGCGGTCAGCGTGCCGAGTGCGGTCGGTACGTCTTTGTCGGTGGTCAGTACCGCGTAGCTCAGAGCGTCAGGGTTCTCCTTCGCGAGGCTTTTGGCCAGCCCGGTGAACAGCCCGCTCGCCGGATGCGGGGCGCCATCGCGAAGTGCGTCGAGCGCGAGCACCGCGAAGGACGACCCCGCTGTTCCGGTCCACCGGCGCGCGGCGAGATAGGCCAGGTCGTGCAGGACACGAAGCCGGTCGGCAACCGTGAGGTCCTCCGGCGCCGTGATGGAGGCACCGAGGTCTGCGAACACACGAACGTGCCTGACCTCGGCGGGCACGTCGGCGAACCACTCCTCCAGCACAGCTGGTTCTGGTAGTGCCGATCCGGCGGGGAGGCGGCGTGGGGCGAGCGCGGTCGTCGAAGCCGGCATCTTCACACGCTCGAGCAGCGCGGGATCGGAGACGAGAACCAGCGCGCCTTCGGGGATCGCGGGAATCTCCTCGCGAACGGTCCTCGGCACCGCCGCACTGAGCGCGTAGGTCATCCGGTCGACCGCCGGTGCCGCGGCTTTGCCGGCAGTGATGTGGATGTGCGGGCCGCGGGCCCTGATACTGCCGATCCGGCCGTCGCTGGCGTTCGCCAGGTGGCCGAGCAGCGCGAGGATCGGATCCGCGCCCAGATACGTCCGGTCCGATCCGGTCAGCGGACTGGTGCCGGCAGGGGCGGCTGAGAGATCGTTGTCCACCCACTCGGTGCGGATTCGCGCCAGAACCGGCAGTCCGTGTTCGGCAGCGGTGGATTCGCGGGTCAGCACGGTCAGGAACGCGCCTTCGGCGAGGGAGCGGGTGTCCCCGTTTCCGGCCAGCACGTCTGCCAGTTCAGGAGTGCTGTTGCCGTTCACCCCGGCTACGAGCGCCATGTCGAGGTCGTGGTGGCGCAGGTACCGTTCGGCGGTGCGCAGGGCGTCGAGTCCGGAGTCCGGTCCGGTGTCCACCGTGACGTTGAGGCCGTGGTAATTCGCTTGGGCGGCCAGCCTGGCGGGGATGATGTTGGGCATGATGCCGGGGAAGGCGTCTTCGGTGCTCGGGGGCACCAGCGCTCGGACGCTCTCACAGAGTTTCCGTATCTCGGGGGCGAGCTGATCGCCGAGGAAGCGCTGCAGATCGCCGAGATAGCAGCGCAGGGCGTAGTGGACAGCACGCCGGGTCGGACCCATGTGCCCTACGACGATGCCCGTGGTGTCGTTGAGGGTGTCGCAGGCCGCGCGCACTCGCTCGTCGAGACGTGCGGCCGCGCGCAGCAGCATGATCTGGCCGCGGTCCATGTTGCGCAGGGTCGCCGGGGGCAGTCTGACCTCGCCGAACTGCGGCAGGGGGTAGTGGTCGCCGAAAGTCACCGCAGGCGCCGGTGCCTGCTGCCGGAGCCAGCGTTCGACCGTCGCCTGGCCGGGATCGCCGGGGAGGTCGGCCGCCCAGCCGACCACCACGATGTCCTCGGTTGACGTGGGCCGCCGGCGTTCTCCGGCCGGTCCGGTCGGCGCGTCGGTGAGCAGGAGGTGGGCGTTGGTTCCGCCGAAGCCGAACGAGGACACCGCCACTCGCCGCGGTCGCCCGGCCCGCAGTGGCGTCGGGGCCAGGGGGGTGGTGAACCTGCTGTCAGCCAGGGCGGCAATGGGATTGCGCAGGTAGCGCTGCGCGGGGACGTAGCCGTGCCGCAGGCCTTGCAGTGCTTGGATCAGCGAGATCAGTCCCGCGGTCCACCCCGTGTGCCCGACGATCGGCTTGTTGGACGAGAGCAACGCCGGCGGCCCAGCAGCTGCCACCTCCCGCAGGCTGGCCAGTTCCGTGCTGTCCCCGGCTTGGGTTCCGGTGGCGTGCGCGATCACCCAGTCCACGGATTCGGGATCGGTGCCGCTCTTGAGGTAGGCCCGTCGCAGGGCCAGCGCCTGCCCAGCGGCGTTCGGCGCGTAGATCGCTTTTCCCCGGCCGTCACAGGAAAGCCCGACCGCCTCGATGACGCCCAGCACGTGGTCGCCGTCTTCGCGGGCCCGGCGGAGCCGTTTCAACACGACCACACCGGCCCCGTCGGAGAACAGCACGCCATTGGCGTCGCGGTCGAAAGACCGTACCTCCCCGGAGCGAGAAAGTCCTTGAAGCTTGGAGAACAACACGAGGTTGCGTGCGCTGTAGGCGAACGCGCCGCCGCACACGGCCACGTCCGCGTCGCCGTCGAGCAGCGTTTTGAGCCCCAGGTCGACGCTGTACAGCGCGGATGAGCATGCGGTGTCGACCATGAGAAGCTCAGTGTCGTCCGGCAAAAGGCCTCTGATGGCGTTGCGGCCGACGCGGTGCGGGAAGTACTCGTGAGCCGCGCCACCAAGCCGGTCGTAGCGCGCACGCAGGTCGTGTGCGATCTGCTCACCCGCGGTGCCCAGCCTGGCGAGGTAGCCGGACAGGACGAGCCGTTCCTCCAGCTCCTGACTGCCATCCGCGGTGTAGCCGAGGGCGGCGAAGAACCGGTCGGTCTTTCGGGTGGTCACCGTTTCCAGCGCGGTGTAGAGGCTGTGCCGCAGCCACATCGTGGTCGATTCGCGGCTGGGGACTTCGCCTTCTCGAAGCTCCGCCAGCAGGCGGGGGTGTGGTTCGAACGCCGTGATGAAGCCGGATTCGCGAGCGTAGGCGCGGTCCTCCTCCGCCGGGTCGACGGCGTGGAACGACTCGATGTCGAACAGCACCGGTTCGCCGAAGACGTGACCCGGCCCCGAGAGCATGCTCCAGAGCTCGTCGGGATTGTTGGCGCCCGGGGCCACCACACCCATGCCGATCACGGCGACGGCCCCGTCGTCGTCCTGTTCGGTGGTGCCCGGTACTGCGGTCACCTCGTTGACCTTGGTGACTCTGGCTACCTGATGTGGCGCCGCGGGAGGTGACAGCATCAACGAGCCAAGGGACAGCCCGCCGTCGGCGACGATGGTCTGTCCGGTGATCCACGACGCTGAGCCCGAGGCGAGAAAGACCACCAGCTCGGCCAGTTCCGCCTCCGAGCCGAGCCGGTGTCCCAGCGGTGTTGCCTCACGCACCCGCTCGGCCAGCTCGTCAGCTCGGGGGAACTTCGTGGCGACCTTGCCGTCGAGCAGCCCGCCCGACGCGGTGTTGACCCGGATACCGGCCGGCGCGAACTCCACGGCGAGGTAGCGGGTGAGCGCTTCGACGGCGGCCTTCGACGTGCCGACGGTGGCGTAGTCGCTGATCACCAGCGAGCTGCCGACGGAGGACAGGTTGACGATGGCCGCGTCCTGACGTCCCGCCATCAGCTTCGCGGCGGCGCGGGAGCACCACAGGCTGCCCCGCAGGTTGGTGTCGAAGGCACGTTGCCAGTGGGACTCGTCCAGCTCGTCGAGGGGAAGCAGAGCCCCGGCCGCGGCGTTGTTCACCAGGACGTCCAGCCCGCCGTGCCGTTGCCGGATCGTCTCGAACAGAGCGTCGACCTGCGGGCGGTTCGCGACGGAGCCGCGGAGCAGTTCGGCTGAGCCGACCTCGTTGAGGGAGGCGAGCAAGCGAGGCGCGTCGGTGCTCGCGTGGAAGTAGTTGACGACCACATGCGCCCCGCGGGCGACGAACGCCCGGCTGATCTGCGCCCCCAGCCCTCGCGCGCCCCCGGTGACCAGCACTACGCGTCCGGCGAACTCACGGCCAGGTTCGGTGTTCACCGAAGCGCCCCGTCGCGGCTGGACACCACGTGGTCGGCGATGTGCCCGAGCGACGCGAACTCCCACACCCGCAGCTCGCCGGGGTCGTCGTGCAATCCGAACTCCTCGATCACCTTGGCTAGCAGCGAGGTCTGCTTCAACGAGTCGACGCCGAGCTCTGCCTCGAGCGCCGTGCCCTCGGTGAGCAGCTCGACCGGGTATTCCAGTGCCGTCGCGTACAGCTGCTGCAGACGGAGCAGGACATCCGGCCGTGACGCCTCGTTGACCTCCGCCCTCGCGGGGACGGCGGGGACGGCGACGGCTTCCCTTCGCGCGGAGGGGATGGAGGTCGGCTGCGGCGCGATGGGGGCTACCACCGCGGCCTCCGGTGAGTCCATCTGTGCCGTCGCCCCGGTTGAGGCGGCTTCGGCGGTGGCCGGGCCGTTTCCCGCCGCTGCCCGTAGCTGCGCGGACTCGTTCTCGGGGGCCAGCAGGGGCGCGAAGGTCTGCACTCCGGGAACGGTGGCCCTCACACAGCGGGTCAGGGCGTTGAGCGCACCGATCTCGACGAACCTGTGATAGTCCTGGGCGTGCAGCGTGCGGACGGCGTCGGTGAACCGGACAGGGAGCACCAGGCAGTCGGCGATGGCCTGGCGCAGGTCGTCTCCGTCGTCGTAGCGACGGCCGTGGATCGGTGACAGCACAGCTTGCCGCAACGGTCGTTGCCGGACAGTGGCCATCAACTCGAGGAAGTCGCTGACGGCAGGCCGCATCGACGGATGGTGTGAGGCGTAGGGAAGGTGGAGCTTGGCGAAGAAGAAGCCCAGCGCTTCGGCGGCCTCGCCGGCTCGGGCTATCGCGTCGATGGGGCCGGAGAGCACTGTCTGCCTGGGCGCGTTGGTGCAGCCGATCACCAAGTCAGGTTCTTCGACCAGCCCGATCAAGTGCTCGACGACGGTCTCGTTGGCGCCGATGGCCGCCATCGCGCCCCGGCCCTCCCAGGGACGCAGGACTTCGGTCCTCGCGCACACGAGCCGCACACCGTCGGTGAGGTCGAACGCGCCGGCGCAGACCAGCGCCGCCATCTCACCGAAGCTGTGCCCGACCAGCAGGTGCGGTTTGGCGCCTTCGGCAATCAGCACCCGGTAGGTGGCGATGGACGTTCCGAAGATCGCCAGCTGGAGTAGCTCGGCTTGGCGGGCCAGCAGGTCCTTGATCTGCGCTTCGTGCGGCCCGAAGAGCACGTCGGACACCGAGGGGACGCCATGCCTGGCGGCCTCGTCGTCTATTTCGGCGAAGGTCTCGCCGACCTGCGGGAACTCGGAGTGCGCCTGGCGCAGCACCCCGCTGGAGTAGGCCCCGAGGCCGGGGAACAGGAAGGCGGTGCGGTCACGCATGAACAGTCCTTTTCTGTGCGGAACAGGCTGCCCGAGTGCGGGGCGGCGCGGGAAGTGGCTCACGATTCGATGCGGCCGAGACTGAGCAGTTCGAGCATCATCGGGCCGCCGACGTAGGCCGTGGCGCCACCGTCGACGGTCAGGCAGGACCCGGTTACCAGCCGGGAGGCGTCGGTGGCCAGGAAGATCGCGGCGCCGACCACGTCCTCAGGTGTGCCCCACCGCCCGGCGGGCACTGCGCTCAGCAGGCCGGCCGACGCTTCGGGGTTCTCGGCGAAGGTCTTGGTCAGCTCCGTGCTGATCCAGCCCGGAGTCAGCGCGTTGACCCGGACACCCCGCGACGCCCACTCGGCGGCCAGGGTGCGGCTGAGCGAGATGATCGCAGCCTTGGACGCGGCATACGGCGAGAGCATCGGTACGCCGCCAACCCCGGCTATCGACGAGACGTTCACGACTGAACCGCTGCCGCGCTGGAGGAAATGCCGGCCCAGCTCCCGGCACAGCTGCACCACGGTGTCGAAGTTCAGGCGCATCACCTCGGCCCAGTCGCCGGCGTCGAGTTCGATGAACGGGCCCGCGCAGTCGAACCCACCAGCGTTGTTGACTAGGACGTCGATTTGTCCAAGTTCGGTCAGTGCCGTCGAGACGGCGGTCCGCAGTTGTCTCGGATCGCTGAGATCGCAGGTCAGCACTACCGCCCGGCGCCCTAATTCTTCGATCTCGCCAGCGAGCTTTTCCAGCTCGCTGGTGCCGCGGGCGAGTATGCCGACATCGGCTCCCGCCTCGGCGTAGGCCAATGCTATCGCTTTTCCTATGCCCCGGGACGCGCCGGTCACGAGAGCAGTCCTCCCGGCCAGGCTGAACAAATCATTCACGGTGAGCACTCATTCCTCTTTATGGGAGCCTATTCAGCTACTTGGGTGTAGTCGGTCCACCTGAAGACGTGCAGAGTGTGACTGTCGACGTCGGCAGTCTCCGGTGTTGCGACGAAGTGTTCGTAGCGGTTCCCGCAGCACACCTTGATCTCCTCGGTGGCCGCATCTGCCCAGAGCGTCCGCTGATTCCGCGCGAGGCTGGCAGGTCCGCCCAGAAGGACGGCATTGGGCTCTTTCTCGTCATTCATGACTGCCTCCAGAAAGGACGCGTGTCTTCACGTGCAGATGCATCATCAGTGCGCATTCGTGAAATTCCCGTTCGCCCGACTGCTTCTGCCGAATCGCTCGCCAGTACAAGTAGGCTCCCTATTGTCTGCGTGGGCAACGGGGAGACCGAGTTGAAAGCGTCTAACTTCCCGGCGAAGTTGACAGCCGGATTCTCCCCAGGACTGGATCCGGGGTACAAGGGCGGGGACAATGAGCGCTCCACGATGCGTCAACGATCGACTGCGTTCCCTGATCACCGAGGTGGGCTGGTCGGGAGGCGAGCTGGCCAAGGCGGTCAACATGGTCGCGGCGGAGACCGGTCTGAGGCTGAGCTATGGCCGCGCCTCCGTCGGACAATGGCTGGCAGGCGCGCGGCCCAGGTCGCCCGGTCCGGAACTGGTCGCGGAGGCGTTGTCGCGGGCGTTGCGACGTCCAGTCGCCGTCGCGGACACCGGCCTTTCGAGAGTCGTGGCTGCCGGAGAAGGAGAGTTCGATGTGAGGATGGAGCTTGTGCATCTGGCGGACGCGACGAGTGCAACTCGGCGGGACGTCCTTCGACACTGTGTCTATAACCTGGGCGCGCTGGCGGCGGCCGGAATCGCGGAGTCGCTGCCCGTGAGGGATTTCTCGGGTGCGCGGGACGTCGGCCGGATCGGCCGAACCGAAGTCGAAGCCGCTGCTGCCGCATTGCGGCTCTTCTCCGACGCCGAGGGCGTCCTCGGGGCCGGCATTATGCGCCGCCCCCTCGCCGACTACCTCGCGGGGACCGTGGCGCCGTGGTTGGCCGCCGCCTCGACGGCCACGGTGCGACAGCAATTCCTGTCTGTCGCTGCAGAGCTCGCCTATTTGTGCGGCTTCATGTGCTTCGACGATGAACTGCACGGGGCGGCACAGCGCTACTACCGTCTGTCGCTCAGACTCTCGGGCGAAGCTGAAGACGTACGAGGTTATGCCGTGGCCCTACGGTCCATGAGCTCCCAGGCATATATCCTGGGGCACTATCGACAGGCCGCAGACCTGGCCGAGGCCGCGGTCGAGACAGCGGCCACGAAAGTGTCGCCGTCGACCAAGGCCTTCCTGGCCGGCCAGCTCGCCGTGTCGGCGGCCGCCACTGAAGACTCCGGCGCGGCGACCGCGCACTTGATCGCCGCTGAGCGCCACCTCGATGGCTCGTCGGACCCCGCAGCGACGACCGGGGCTTACCATCATGCGTCCCTGGCGCATCAACGCGCGGTGGTTCGCGCGCGCCTCGGTGACAAGGTGGGTGCCATCGCCGCGCTGGCGGAGTCGATCCGCCGGCGCCCGGCGGGCGAGCAGCGTGCCGAGGTGATCATGCTTGCGCGGCGGGCTGAGCTTCAGCTCGATTGCGGTCACGTCGAGGAGGCGGCGGTCACCTGGGGCCGGTTCGTGGACGTGTATCCGGCTGTTCGAAGTGGCCGCGCGTGTACCGCCCTGCGCACGATGAAGGCGCGGTTACGCCCCTATCAGAAGATTCCCCTCATTGGGTCATTGCTGCACCAGGCGGCAACACTGAATGGATGAGCGTCAGGGGGTCTGTCGCTACCGGCCGTAAAACCGCCCTGCTCGTTCGGCTGTCGGGGTATCCCGACGTGTACAGCTGTTCTGCCTGCCGCGCGCAGGCAGACTCACGAAACTACTATTAGTAATCATGTTATTACTGAGTGTTTTCGAGCTGGCCGATGTCATCCAGAAGACGCATCGCGTCCTAGGACGTTCCCGGTGAACCGATCGGTTGAGCGACGCAGGTTTGCCACCTCCCCCGTAGCGCGGGGTGAGGTCGCCGTGGGCTGGTTCGATCATCCAGCCCGAGGGCCTGTCGAAAGCCCGGCGGCCCCGTTCATCGCCGCAAGCCTGCGAGCACGCGGACTACGTGTGACCGAAAGATTTCTGCCGACGTGTCCAGGGGACGAAGACGCGGCGGCGGTGGCGATCACAGTGTCCTATCTCGACACCGACGGCCACGCTGTCGGCCTCGCCGCGGCCGCGGGGCCTGGTGATCCTGATGCGCTTCGTGCCGTCGAGGACGTCATCGGAGAGTGGGCGGCGATGCTGCGCACGCGTCGGGTTTTCCAGGCTGCGACGCCCGCTGCCTGCTCGGGCGTGAGGCGTGCGCAGGCGATGTTCGAGCACGAAACCGCAGCCGGACGCCCGCTGCGTGTCAGTGGCGGAGGGTTCGGTCGCGGTGAGCAGCGCCAGGGTGACCCGATTTTCATTCCGGCGCAGGGTGTCGAACCGGCGGTTCGGGCCGCAGCGTTTGCTCGCGGCGACGTGGTCGACGCGACCTGTCCGCTCGTCGGCGCTGTCCAGGTCGACGTGCGGCGCTTCGCCGCACGCGGTGACGTGGTTGTGGTCGTCGCCGGACCCGGCGCGCTCCCGGCATTGGTACAGCAGGCCCCCGACGCGGTCCGCGTCGTTCGCCGTCTCGACGATGTCGACGCGCTGAATCTCGATGAGGACCGGGTCTCTTTCGTGATCGGAGGTGGAGTGGTAGCTGAGAACGCAGCAAAGCTGCTCGCCGCATTGAGAACGAAGTATCCGAGGCTGCGCGGACAGCATCCCGATGGGATTTGCTACGCCACGTCCGACCAACTGGAAACCGTGCAGGGGGTCGCCAAGGCCTCCGACCTAGTGCTCGTACTCGGTAAGAAGGGGGCACCGGGGGTGCGGTACCTGACCGGATTGGCTGCCCAGCAGTCCGCACCTGTTCATCAGGTTGCCGGCCTGGAAGATTTTGAGCCCACCTGGCTGGCCTGGACCTCGACCATCGGCATTGTGGTCGACCTCTCGGCAAAACCCCAATTGGAGGTCGAATTGATACGCGCGCTGTCGGGCATGGGGCCCCTGTCTCTGGTTCGCCGTGGGGTGACCACCGAAACCGCGAAAGTGCCGTGACTCCACAGATAGGCCCACCAGCTAGGGACCGAATGGGTCATGCTGACCTCGAGTAATGTCAACGATGGCTAGGCTCACGGTTGCGCTTGGCACCACGCCTGGGCCGGATATGCGGCGATGACGTTGCGCACCCGCGAGCCGCCCTTGGCTGCTCGCGGGTGCGCAATTCCCGCAAGCCGCCCCGCGGTCCGCGCTCTGAGGGTGTTCGGTTCGCGCGACCGTTTGACTACATGTAGGTCGCTCCCAAGAGCGCGAGGAGACTCAGTTTCCCCCACCGCGAGCGGCCTCTTCTCGGGGAGGTGACGGTGCAGGTTGACGGCCGCGATCTTGAGCAGACTGGGTGAGTGAGGTGTTTGCTGTCGGGAACGACAAACACCCTTCTGGCTCCGAGGTGAGCGCTGCGACGGCTATTGCCAGGTGCACGGTGGTCCATGCCTGTGTTTTGCCCATCAGATCGGCAGCGAGATCGAAGACGGCCTGCCTGTGACCGTGTCTGGCGCGATGCTCGGCGAAGACAAGTTCGAGGTCGGCGACACTGGTTCGGAGTTCAGAAAGAGTGGCATCGACTGAGAGACGAGGGGCATGACGGTTCACGATGATCATCATCGCCGATATTGCGGAGTGCCGCATTCCCGTCCACCCGTTCAGATTGATGATCAATGATGGGCGGGCAGCCGCCGGAGAAACTGCCACGTCCTGCCGCCACGTCTGCCCGCGACAGACCTGCGCACCGCACGTGGTCAGTCGGTGGCCTGCGGGTCGGGGTCGGCCGACCGTAGTTCGGTGTTGCGGCGCTCGGAGTCGGACAGCTGGTCTTCGAGGGGGACGATGCGGCAGCCGGCGTCGAGGCCGGTGCCGTGATCCACCAGTTCCCGCACCCGTGCGGCGAGGCGCAGTTGTCGGCGGGAGTAACGGCGGTGCCCGCCGGCGGAGCGTCGCGGTGTCAGGAACCCGACAGGTGCAGCGCGACCAGGGCGGCAAGCGCGTCACCGTGGCGGACACCGGCTCCGGTGGAACTTGGCGTAGGCCTCCTGTCGGGCCAGCGACCCGGGGTGTGCGGCGAGCACCAGCCACGTCGAGCCGGTCCGGCTCGGTCGCCGTGCGCCTCCGCAGGGTCCCGGTGGCCAGGAGCGTCGGGTCCTCGCCGTCGCGGCGGGTCAGTGACTCGAACCGGACCACGTCTCCCTCGGGGCGGGTGCGCGAGGACACCAAGGTGTGCTCGTCGAGGTACAGCATCTCGTGGATGGTCAGGTCGGTCACCTCGATCGCGTCGAGGTCGGCTCCGAACACGGTCTTCGCCGCGGTCAGCCCCATCTCGCAGTAGGTCGCGCCCGGCAGCACCGGCTGGTCGTGGACCTGGTGGTCCTCGAGGTAGCGCAGGTCGCGGCCGCTGATCGTGGCCTGTCAGATGTGCTCGTCGTCGGCGTCGACCGGGCTGATGTGCACGCCGAGCAGCGGTGCTCGCCGTGCGATGACGCCAGGGCGACGAGCCGCTCCGCGCGATGCTCCCGGCCTCGGGCGAGCGTGTGGCCGATGTCGGCCAGCGGCGCCGGACGCACCCTCGCGGGACAGCCACCTCGCCACGCGATCGGCGGTCTCCGCCAAGGCATGAGGGGCGCTTCCGGAGAGCAGGACGGGAAGCGCTTTCTCCGTCGGCGCGGGGAGCACGGCAGGGACCACGGTGTCCGGCGCGTCTTCGAGGATGACGTGGACGTTGGTGCCGCTGAACCCGTAGGAGGAGACCGAAGCCAGCCGTGGCGAGCCGGTCGAGTTCCACTCACGCAGCTCGGTGGGGACGTACAACCGCGTCCCGTCGGGGGAGATGTCCGGGTTCCAGTCGGTGAAATGGAGTTTGCCCGGGATCTTCTTGTGCCGCGACGACATCACGGCCTTGATGAGTCCGGCAAGACCGGACACCGACTCGGTGTGCCCGATGTTGGTCTTCACCGAGCCCAGCGCGCACGGCTTGTCGCCCGCGTCGTACACGGCGGACAGCGCGCGGAACTCCACTGGGTCGCCGGTAGGCGGGCCGTGCGCCTCGACCAGCTCGACCGCGGACGGGTCGACGGTGGCGGCACGCAAAGCGCTGCGCTGCAAGGCTTCCTGCGCGGTCGCGGAGGGGACGACGACGTTGTCGGAGCGGCCGTCGGAGTTGGCCGCTGAGCCACGGATGACCGCGAGGACCCGGTTGCCGTCGCACATCGCGTCGTCGAGCCGCTGCAGCGCGACGACCGCGCAGCCCTCGCTGCGGACGAAACCGTCGGTGGCGGCGTCGAACGCGGCGCACCGGCCGTTGGGCGACAACACGGAGACAACGACGCGGGGCACCCCGCAAGGGGTTCGCATTGTCGCCGGCATCGGCCAATCTGTTCTTGCATTACGCATTTGATGCGTGGATGGCGCGGGAGAATCCCACGGTGGAGTTTGAGCGTTATGTCGACGACATCGTGGTGCACTGCATCAGCAGGGAACAGGCCGTCATGCTGAAAGAACGGATTGGAGACCGGCTGGCAAGCGTAGGACTGACACTACACCCGAAGAAGACCAAGGTGGTGTACTATAAAGACGGGAAACGACGAGGTCGTCATCCGGTTACCGAGTTCACGTTCCTGGGTTACGACTTTCGGGCCAGAAAAGCACGGAGCAGGCAAGGCTGAATGTTCACGTCCTTCCTTCCCGGTAAGTAGCTGGTCAGGTGGTTGACTCGTGTCCATTCAGGGGGCAGGTTGACCTGTGGGTTTGCGGCGTGTCTCGTGTGAGTGGGACCGCCGTCGTGGGATGATCGGGGGGGGGGGGAGCAGGCTGGGTCGCGGCGTTCGTCGTTTGACGAGTTATTGGTTCTGGTTAAGGGATTGTCGGCTCAGGTGGAGTCGCTGACAACGCGTGTTGCGGTCCTGGAAGAGGAAAACGCTGAGCTTCGGGTGGACAACGCCGCACTGCGACAGGAGAACGTCGCACTGCGGACGGAGAACACCGCATTGAAGCGCGGGCTGGGCACCGATTCGACGAATTCGTCGGTCCCGCCGTCTCAGGATTCGCCTGCGGCGAAGGGGAAGCGTCGCGCGCGGCAGTCGCAGCGGTTGCGTTCGAAGGATCGGAAGCCTGGTGGGCAACCAGGCCGTGCGGGGTCGGGTTTGACGCCGGCTGTGACACCGGATCGGGCCGAGACGGCGCTGTCTCCGCGGGAGTGTTCCGGCTGTGGTGGGGATCTCGCGGATGGTCGGGATGCGGGTACGACGTGGGCGCAGGTGTGGGATATTCCGCCGGTCCGGCTGGAGAAGGTCCACTACGTGCTGCCGAAGCGGCGATGCTCCTGCTGCGGGACCACGACCACCGCGCAGGTGCCGTTCGGGCAGCCTGGCGCGGTGACATACGGGCTGACGGTGAACGCGGCGGCGATCCTGCTGTCTTCGGCGGGGAACGTGCCGGTGGAACGCACTGCGATGCTGATGGCAGCGTTGCTGGGGTCCCCGGTGTCGTCGGGGTTCGTCGCCCGAGCTCATGAACGGTTCGCTCAGAAGCTTGACGCCGCCGGGTTTGACCGGGCGATGCGGGAGGCGTTGGCGGTCGAGGAGGTCCTGCACGCCGATGAGACCCCGGTGAACGTGGTTCGCAAGAACACCGATGAGGACGGTGTACCAGTGGTGGGTTCCCCGCATGTGGTGATCCTGCGTACCCCGCAGGCTCGCCTGTCCTGGTATCGGGCGTTGCCCGCGCGTTCCAAGAAAGCCCTGTGCGATCTGGGGTTGCTGAACACAGACGGGCTCCCGGGTGGGTTCACCGGTTACCTGGTCCGTGATGACTACTCGGCGTGGCACCAGTTCGACAGCACACTGGCCGGGGTGCAGCAGTGTGTGGCGCATCTGTTTCGGCACTTGCAGGGTGTGCTGGACCTGGACCCGGACGTCCAGGCGTGGGCGGGGAAGACCCGTGAGGTCCTGCGTGAGGCCCATGCTGCGGTGGACGCCGCGGTCGCTGCGGGAAAAGACCGGATTGATCCTGAGGTGTTGGCCGGGTTGCGTGATCGCTACGACAAACACGTCAGACAGGGGCGGCGCACCAACCGGCTCCGGGACTGGGACAAGGGGTACCACCCCGGCTACAACCTCGCCACCCGCCTGCGGGACAAGGCCGATCAGGTGTGGCTGTTCACCACCGTGTTTTCGGTTCCCTGGACCAACAATCCAGCCGAGCAAGCGTTGAAAAGCCCTAAATTGCACCAGAAAGTGTCCGGGTACTGGCACACCCTCACCACCCTCGCGAGGTTCTGCACCGTCCGGTCCTACCTGACCAGCGCCGTCAACCACGGAATCACCGCCATCGACGCCATCGAACACGCCCTCACCGGCAACCCGTGGACACCTCCCCGCGTCACGGCAACGTGATCAACTGGCGCTACCCCGTGAATGGACACGTTGACTCGGCGTGTCGCGGGACTTGACGGTTCCGTTGGGGGACAATGGTTTAGTGTCGACGCCGACGTATGACGAGCTTGCGGCTCTGGTTGTGCGGTTGGCGGCGGAGAACGATGAGTTGTGTACCGTGGTCGGTGAGCTTCGAGCTGAGGTTGCTGATCTGAAGCGGCAGCTGGGGATGAACTCGAGGAACTCGGCGAAGCCCCCGTCCTCGGATGGGTTGGCGAAGCCGGCGCCGAAGTCGTTGCGGCGTAAGAGTGGACGGTAGCCTGGTGGGCAGGCTGGTCATCCGGGGTCTACGTTGGCGCAGGTTGCTCGGAAGGGTCTGTACGAGGAGATCCGACACGAGCCGGGTTCCTGCGGTGGGTGCGGCGCGGGTTTGGCGGATGCCCCGCAGGTCGGTGTGGAGCGACGCCAGGTGTTCGACCTGCCGCCGATCACGGTCCGGGTGAGCGAGCACCAGCTGATAGCTCGACGCTGCAGGTGCGGGCAGGTGTGCCGCGGGGTGGCTCCCGGTGGCGTGAACGCTCCAGTGCAGTACGGGTCGCGGATCACCGCGATCATCGTCTATCTCTACATGGGACAGTTTCTGTCCAAGAAACGTACAGCTCAAGCCCTGTCCGAGTTGTTCGGCACTCCGGTCTCCGAAGGCACCGTCGCCAGGGCCACCGGGCGCGCATCGTGTGACCTGAAGGGTTTCCTGGAGCTGGTGCGCGGCAGGATCACCGAGGCACCGGTGGTGAATGTCGATGAGACCGGGAAGTACTCGTTGATCACCGTGCACCGCCGACGCGGTACGAAGGGGATGGATCACGCTGGTGTCCTGTCCGGGTTCACCGGTGTCGCGGTGCACGACGCCTGGGCGCCATACGACACCTACAGCCGGGTGACACACGCGTTGTGCAACAGCCACGTGCTGCGTGAGTTGCAAGCCGTCACCGACCTCGCGCCCGCTGACGGGGCGTGGTGCTGGGCCACGCAGGTCACCGACGCGCTGCTGGCGCTCAAGAAACTCGTCGCCGCGGCGATCGAGGCGGATCTGACACAGATCGATGCGGTACTGGCGGCCAAGCAGACCAATTTGCTGCGCTCGGCGGTGTTGATCGGTGTCGGTCAGAACCAGGCACGCACCACGAAGATCATGGCCACCCATCACGCCTTGGCTCGCCGGATCCTCGACCGCCACGACGACTACCTGCGGTTCTCAACCGACTTCCGAGTACCGTTCGACAACAACGCCGCAGAGCGGGAAATCCGGATGGTCAAACTCCGCCAGAAAGTGTCCGGGTGGTAGCTATTCAGCTGGTTGGTGGCGGTTGGTGGCTGATGAGGTCCGTCTGAGATGATCTTGTGGTGTCGGATCCTGCTTCGCTCGCAGCGCTGGTCGAGCAGTTGCTCGCGCGTGTGACCGAGTTGGAATCTACGCTGGCACAGCGGGATCTGGTGATCGCC